>JBFJZP010000150.1:0-6786 GCA_041622095.1 Burkholderiaceae bacterium
TGCAGGTTCACGTCGAACACCTTGCCACCGGGGACACCGAGCTGATCCGCGATTTCTCGCTGACGGTCGCGCCGGGCACGATCCACAGCGTCATGGGTGCCAGCGGGTCGGGCAAGTCCAGCCTGCTGGCTGCCATCTGCGGCACGCTCGCGCCCGGCTTGCGGTTCACCGGCACGGTGTCGCTGGACGGACGGCGCATCGACACCTTGCCCACCGAGCAGCGCCAGGTCGGCATCCTGTTCCAGGACGACCTGCTGTTCGCCCACATGACCGTGGCGGAAAACCTGTTGTTCGCCGTGCCCGACGGCCCGGCGGCGCAACGCAAGGCGCGTGTCGCCGCTGGCCTGGCGGACCTGGAACTGACCACCTTTGCCGACGCCAACCCGGCCACCTTGTCCGGCGGCCAGCGCGCGCGCGTGGCTTTGATGCGCGCCCTGCTGGCCGACCCGAAAGCGCTGCTGCTGGACGAACCGTTTTCCCGGCTCGACGCCGAACTGCGCGAACGGGTCCGTCAATTTGTTTTCGACCTTGTAAGAAAACGCGGCATTCCGGTACTCATGGTGACCCATGACGATGCCGATATCGCCGATCCGGCGCTGCTGACCCGACTTCCCTGACCCTCCGTGCTCGACCGCGCCGCCGCCAACCTCATCCAACCCGCCATCAATCGCTTGGCAAACCTGCTGGCGCGCGCCGGTTTCGGTGCCAACCTGATGACGCTGCTGGGTTTTTCCATCGGCATGGTCGCCGCGGTGTTGATCGCGTCGCAGTTGTACCTGGCCGGTGCCGCCGCCATCCTGCTGTCGCGACTGTGCGATGGCCTGGATGGCGCGATAGCACGGCGCACGCAGACCACCGACGCTGGGGGTTTTCTCGACATCGCGCTGGACTTCGTCTTTTATGCGTCGATCCCGCTGGCATTCGTGCTGGCCGACCCGCAGCGCAATGCACTGGCGGGCGCATTGTTGCTGGCCGCGTTCTGCGGCACGATGTCGAGCTTTCTCGCGTTTGCGGTGATTGCCGCCAAGCGCAAGATGACCAGCCTGTCCTGGCCGGACAAGTCGCTCTACTTCCTGGGTGGCTTGACCGAGGCCACCGAGACACTGGCATGCTTCGTCGCGATGTGCCTGTGGCCACAACATTTCCCGCTGCTGGCCGGCATCTTCGCCGCGATGTGTGCCGTCACCACCTTCACACGCATCTGGTGGGGCTGGCGCGCGTTCTCCTGAGAGCTTGACGCGTCGACAGTGGCGTCAGGCAGGCTACAGCCGTTTGGACAACATGCTGACGTAGTCGTGCAACTGGGTATTGATGGTCGAGAGATGGTCGAGACGCGGTACTCGACCGGCTTGTCGCCGAAGGTCAGGGCGGTGCGATGCACCTCGAGCACCGGCTGGCCCAAAGGCACTCCCAGCAGGCGCGCAATATTGCGGTCGGCCGCAGCCGCGCGGGTGCGCTGCCGCGCATGGAGTCGCGTGATGCCGAACTCGGCCCGGTACAGGCTGTAGATCGTGCTCTGGCGATCGCGCAGACGTTTCTCCGTCAAGCCCTGAACATCAAGGCCAAAATCGTGATGTTGTCATGCGCCACCGCACGACCGGCCAGCGACAGGCGGTTGTCGAAACGGATCACCGGGTCGCCGGTCTTGATGCGCAAGGCCCCGGCAACAGACTCGTTCGCACGCTCTCGCTCGAATTCCAGGCACTTCACCATTGGGAATTCGGGCAGTGGTGGCAGATCGCTGAAACGGCAATCGGACCGCGGCCCGATGTGGAAGAACTGGAGCAGAAAGCGGTCGTTGCCGTGCAGCGCCACGAAGCTACCCTTGCCCTTGCGCTGCCGGCGTGCCAGGATGTGTTCGTGCACGCGCTCGTCGACCGCCCTGCGCAAGGTGCCGAAGCTCACCTGCAGTGCCCGCGCCATCGCGGTCTCATTGGGCAGCGGTTTGCCCGGACTGCAGCACCCGCACTCGATCGCACGCAGCAGTTCGCACTTGCCTGGCGGTACAGCGGAACCGAAGCGGTGTCGGTCAGCGGGCTCAGACCGAGGGAATCGGTATGCATGTTGCTTGGCAGTGTATCGGTGGCGGGTAAACTCAATCGAGTCATTTGGATGACTTGATTGACATGCGGCAATCGAAACCTACACTAGGACACGCCGTCACCTGTTCGGAAGAACCTTTCCTTTTCGCCAACTGGAGATCCCATGATTCATCTTGCTCTGCACGACACGACAGTCACCGTGGTAGGCGACGTGCCGCACCGCGGCGAATTCGTGTTGTCTAGGATGCACATAGGCACATGACCTAACATAGGCATGACCACCCGCGCGCCAACGGACGTCGATCCGGCGACATGGGTGTTCTTTTCAAGAAATACGCGGCCAAGTGACCGCGCCCTAGCCAACCCCACCAGGAGACAAACCATGGCATTTCGTTTTCGCACCACCCTGATCGCCGGCGCATTCGCGCTGGCCGCCCCGCTGGCCTTCGCCGCCGGTTATCCCGAGAAAACGGTTAACTACATCATCCCGTTCGGCCCGGGCGGTGAATCCGACATTTCGGCGCGGCTGCAGGAGCCGGTGTTCAAGAAGCTGACTGGCCAGGGCCTGGCGATCCAGTACAAGGCCGGGGCCGGTGGCGCCGCTGGCTGGTCGCAACTCAACAGCATGGCCGGCGACGGCTATACGGTGATGGGCACCAACCTGCCGCACATCGTGCTGCAGCCGCTGGAGAAAGACGTCGGCTACAAGACCGACGAGATCACCACGGTGTTCTGGTTCCACTACACACCCGATGCGCTGCTGGTGCCAGCCGACAGCCCGATCAAGAACCTGAAGGACTTCGTCGAAGCGGCCAAGAAGGCGCCGGGTGCCACCACCTTGTCCGGCTCGGGCACGAACTCGGCCAACCACCTGGCGCAGCGCCAGTTCGACAAGATGGCCGGCATCAAGACCACCTACGTGCCGTTCGGCGGCACCGGCCCTTCCAATACCGCCTTGCTCGGCAAGCAGGTGAGCGGCAGCTGGGGCTACACCACGGTTCAAATGCAACTCGGCGCACAAGTGCGATGCCTGGCCGTGGCAATGGAGCAGCGCCATCCGAAGCTGCCGGACTGCCCGACCTTCAAGGAGCAGGGCTACAACCTCGTCGGCGGTGCCTATCGTGGCGTGGCGGTTCCCAAGTCCACGCCGGCCGATGTACAGGCCAAGCTGGCTGAAAGCCTGGCCAAGGTCAATGCCGATCCGGAGTTCATCCGCAAGATGGAAGAAGGCGGCTTTGCGATGCTCAATGTCGGGCCGGCCCAGATGGGTGCGTTCATGACCGAGGTGAAGGGACGTTACGAGGCCCTGGCCAAGGAAATGGGCATCGTCAAGAAGTAAGACTCCGCTGCGCAATCACGCCCGCGACGGCATCGGTGCCGACGGCTGCGGCTGTCGGCACACGCTGCCTTGTGACGAAGGGTCCGTCCGGTTCTTGCCGAACGCGATGGTGTTGGTCGTCAATGCTTTTTTGATGGGTTCATATGGGCAGTCTTGATTACCTCTTGGCGGCACTGACACCGTTGAGCCTGTTGCTCGCGCTCGGTGGCGTGATCGCCGGCACCGTGATCGGCGCCTTGCCGGGGCTGACCGCCACCATGGCTGTGGCCGTGCTGGTGCCGTTCACCTTCACGATGGAGCCGGCCGCCGCACTGATCGCGCTGGGTGCGATCTATACCGGCGCGATCTATGGCGGTGCCTACGCCGCCATCCTGCTCAACACGCCGGGCACGCCATCGTCGATCGCGACCACGTTCGACGGTTATCCGATGGCGCGCAAGGGCCACGGCGACCTGGCGCTGACGCTGGCCTGCCTGTCCTCGGTCGTCGG
The DNA here is from genome assembly GCA_041622095.1 of Burkholderiaceae bacterium. Taxonomy (GTDB): domain Bacteria; phylum Pseudomonadota; class Gammaproteobacteria; order Burkholderiales; family Burkholderiaceae_C; genus CAISIP01. The sequence continues at coordinate 3,872 of JBFJZP010000150.1, forward strand.
TGGCCTGGTCGGTGCCGGCTTCCTGCTGTTGTTGGCGCCGCCGATGGCCACCGTGGCGCTGAGGTTCGGTCCGGTCGAATATTTCTGGCTCGGCCTGTTCGGACTCACGCTGATCGCCTCGCTCGGTGAAGGCAGCACCATCAAGGGCCTGATCGGAGGCGGCCTGGGCCTGCTGCTGTCGATGGTCGGCGTGGCCGAGGTCGGTGGCGACATCCGTTACGTCGGCGACTTCAAGCCGCTGCTCGGCGGCATCGACGTGGTGTCGGCGCTGATCGGCCTGTATTGCATTCCGGTGCTGATCGACCTGGTGGCAACGCCGGTGGCGCACCTGGAAACCGGCAGTCGTGTCGCCAGCTTCCGGCTCAAGGAGGCGCTGGGCATCATCAAGCGATCGAAGTTCAACCTCGCGCGCAGTTCCATCATCGGCACCGTGGTCGGCATCCTGCCGGGCGCAGGCGGTTCGATCGCATCGCTGGTGTCGTATTCGGAGGCCAAGCGGGCATCGCCACGGCGCGACCATTTCGGCAAGGGCGAACCCGACGGCGTGTTGTCGACCGAGTCGGCCAACAATGCTACCGTCGGCGGCGGCTTCATTCCGACCCTGGTGCTCGGCATCCCGGGAACACCGCCGGACGCGATCATCCTGGGCGCGCTGCTGGTCCAGGGCATCCGCACCGGCCCGACGCTGTTCACGGAGCAGGCGCCCATCGTCTACACCTTCATCTGGGGCCTGATCCTGGCCACCATCATCATGTTGCCGGTCGGACTGCTGGTCGGACGCTTCGCGTTCCGCTCCATCCTGGCGATTCCCAAGGCCGTGCTGGTACCGTCGGTGGCACTGCTCACGGTGCTGGGCAGTTATGCGGTGCACAACAACGTGCACGAAGTCCAGCAGATGGTGGTGCTCGGCGTGCTGGCCTGGGGCGTGAGCCGTATGGGTTTCAGCGCCTCGCCGATCGTTCTCGGACTGATCCTGGGCACGATCGCCGAACGCGGCTTCGTGCAAGGCCACCTGATCGGCGGCGCGCGCGGCAGCGTGCTGGCCGAGTTCTTCGCCCGTCCGATCTCGCTGGCCATCATCTTCTTCATCGTGCTCGGTCTGCTGTGGCCCTGGTGGGCGGCGCGCCGGGTACGTATCGCGAAGGAAAAAAATGCGTGAACCCAAAGCCGACCTGCCCGGCGCCATCGGCAGCGGCATCATGGTGCTCATCGGTGCCGCCGCCATCTGGGCCGCCCGTGATTATTCCGACCTGGGCGCGGTTTTCCCCCGCACGGTCGGTGCCTTGCTGATCGCCCTGGGCATCGTCTACATCGCGCTCGTGGCGCTGGGACGCACCCGGCGCGCTGCGACGGTCGACGGCTCGTCCTTGCGCCGCGCCCTGGTGGCCGGCGTCATGTTGGCCTGGGCTTTTGCGCTAGGGCCGCTGGGTTTCCTGCCGGCCGGCGCAGCGGCGATGGCGGCGCTGCTGCTGATCGCACACCACGACCGCTGGACGCTGCAAACCGCATTGGCCTATGGTTTTTCCGCCGCTGCGGTATTGGGGCTGCTGTACGCGCTGTTCAAACTCGCGCTGAAGGTACCCTTGCCCTGAACCCGCATGCCGCATCGGCCCGCTATTCATTCTCAACTTCGACAAACCCCATGCAGATAGTGATCTCCGAATTCATGGACCAGCGTGCCGTCGCCCAGCTGCAAGCCCGTCACGACGTCGTCTACGAACCGACCCTGGTCGATGACATGCCCCGTCTGCTGCAACTCGCATCGACCGCCGACGCACTGATCGTGCGCAACCGCACCCAGGTTCGCGGAGATCTGCTGGCTGCCTTGGCACGCTGCAAGGTGGTCGGCCGGCTGGGCGTCGGGCTGGACAACATCGATGTGGCCGCCTGCGAGGGCAAGGCAATCGCGGTGATTCCGGCAACCGGCGCCAACGCATTGAGCGTGGCCGAATATGTGATCACCGCGGCCATGATGCTGCTGCGCGGCGCCTTCGCGTCCAGCGCCGACGTGGCCGCCGGCAAGTGGCCGCGCACTGCCCTGGGCAATGGCCGAGAGACCGCCGGCAAGATCATGGGCATCATCGGCTTCGGTTCGATCGGTCGCACGACGGCGCGGCTGGCGCAAGGCCTGGGCATGCAGGTGATCGCGTTCGACGCCATGCTCGACGCCGACACGCCGGTGTTCCAGGAAACCGGCGTCAAATACGTCGGGCTGCAGGAACTGATCATGCAGGCCGACGTCATCACGTTGCACGTGCCGCTGGTCGAGGCGACGCGCGGGTTGTTCAATGCCGAATGCATTGCGTCGATGAAACCCGGTGCGGTGCTGATCAATACTTCGCGTGGCCACATCGTCGACCTGTCCGCGGTGGCTGCCTCCTTGCGCAACAAGCATCTGGGCGGAGCGGCCATCGACGTGTTCGACGCAGAGCCCTTGGCGGCCAGCGCCGAGTTGCAGGATTGCCCGAACCTGCTACTGACCCCGCACATCTCCGGCGTCAGCGCAGAGTCGAACGAGCGGGTGTCTTTCCTGATCGCGGAAAAAGTCCTGGAGGCCTTGCAGTAATGGCACAGTTGTCGATCCAGCAAGCCACCGATCTGGTGGTACGCGCGCTGAACGCCGCCGGCGCCAGCGATGCCATGGCCCGCTCCGTCGCACGCGCACTGGTGCTCGCCGAATCACAGGGCCTGTCCGGTCACGGATTGAGCCGCGTCGGCCAATACTGCACCCATGTGCGCAACGGCCGGGCCAACGGCCAGGCGGTGGCCACCGTGTCCAGACAAAAAGGCGCCGCCGTGCTGGTCGACGCCGGCACCGGGCTGGCGTTTCCAGCCTGCGACCTGGCGATCGAAACCGCCATTGCCACCGCCCGCGAACTCGGCGCGTGTTTCGCCGGCGTCACCAACAGCCACCA
>JBFJZP010000151.1:0-6785 GCA_041622095.1 Burkholderiaceae bacterium
ACGGTCAGACGAGGTGTAGTAGAAGCGGGACAAGGCGTCGTATCCGACCACCTCGCGCCCGGCCGGTTCGTCAAACAGGCCGCGGCGCGCATAGTCGTAGCAGAACGGCATCTGCGCCAGGTTGCTCAGCGCCGACAATGAGGTGCGCGGGCGGCCGGTGCGGCCGGTCTTGAGTTTCTGGTACAGCGCAGCCGCGATACCCAGCGAGCCACCGAAGCCGCACATCACGTCGATCGTGCCCACATGGGCATGTTCCTCGGGCGTGTCCATGGATCCGCCGAAGCGGGTCATGATGCCGGTGCTGGCCTGTACCAAGTCGTCATACCCGAGGTAGCCGGAACGCGGACCGGGACGTGGCCCGCTGAAGCAGTCGAGCTTGCAGAAGATGGCGTCCGGGTTGAGCTTATTCAGGCTGTCGGCATCCAGTCCCATCGCCTGGACCTGCCGGTCCGGTGCGTTCCAGACGATGACATCGCTGGCCTTGACCAACTGTTCGAAGATCGCGCGGCCTTCGGGTCGCGAGATGTCGGTGAGCATCGAGCGTTTGCCGCGCATGTGCGACATGCCGAAAATCACCGTGTTCCAGCAGTCGTAGAACGGCTTGGCCGGGTCGAGCTTGATGACCTTGGCACCGAATCGCGCCAGGTAGGCGACCGAGTGCGGACCCGCGATGACATTGCACAGGTCGAGAATGCGCACACCGTCGAGCCAGCCGTCGCGGGCATTTTTCTGGCGTACGCGCGGCAGCTTGGTCTCTATTGCGGCCAGCGTGCGCAAGGCATGCGAAAACTCCACGTGGCGCCGCGCGCGCGGATGCAGCATGGCCTCGCCACTTTCCTCCATCCAGACCATCGGGCCGGGCTGGGTCATATGGCCGTATTCGGGATCGTCGACCTCGACCATCAGGCCTGCGGTCTCGGCATGGTCGTCGTTGATCCATTCCTGCAGCCAGCGGTGCGGCGCGCCGGGAAACTTGCCGCGGCCGAAGATGCGCTCCCATTCCTTGGCGGTGCGGGCCATGAAGACCTCCTTCATGCGCGCCGCGATGCGATCGGCCCAGGCCTTGGGCAGTGGATAGACGCCGAGCGAGACGTCACTTTTCCACTCGCTGACCGGCAGGTAGGTGTCGTCCTCCGCGCCCAGGCCCTCGGCCACGAATTCGTCGTACAGGCCCAGTGCTTGAAGGCAGCGCTTGGCGTGGTGTTTGTGGCTTGGGCAGACCACATAGAACATGCGGCCGTCCTTGCACTTGTAGCTGCGGTAGAACGGATCGAGCAACTCCTGAAGGTCGTCGTAGGAGAGGTTCATCGGAAGGCCTTCGGTGCGCCGGCGCTCGATCTCCTTTTCGCGCTGTGTCTTGTATCGCTCAGGGGTGTTCTCGATCTTGATCGAGTTGTAGCACAGGCCTTCCATTACCGCCGAGGCCAGCGGCACCTCGACCTGATCGCCCAGGCCGGTGCGTTCGCGCGCTTGCAGCGCCAGCACCACGGCCGACGCGGCCAGCATCGTGCCGTAGGCCGATGCCAGCGGCAGTGGCGAAAACGACGGGTTGATGCCCATCAGCACCCGGTTCAGCCCCATGTCGGTGAACACGCCCGATTGCGCGGCGATCACGCTCTCGAAGGCACGCCACTCCCGGCGCAATTCGTCGTTCGACGCGAATCCAGGGATCGACAATGTGATCAGTTCCGGGCGCGTCTCGCGCATCGCAGACAGGTCGATCCCCAGGCGCGCCATCACGCCGGGACGGAAGTTTTCCACCACGATGTCGGCTTCCTCGATCAGCGCCAGCGCCTGCTCCAGGCCTTCCGGACTCTTGAGGTCGATCGTGACGATCAGCTTGTTGCGGTTCAGCGTGGCGTTGGCCGGGCTGTGCCACAACGGCCCGCCTGGCGGGTCGATGTGCACCACGGTCGCGCCCAGGTCGGCCAGGATCATGGCAACCGCGGGGCCCGCCATGTATTGGCCGAAGTCGACGACCTTGACCTCATGCAGCGGAAGTGGATGGTTGTCTGAAGTGGCCATGGTAATGAGGGTCTGCAGCGAAAGTTGGATCGAGTATTCGGTATAGGACGCGCAAAGGAAAGAGGCGGGGCACAGGCGCCGACACCGCGACCCGCGCCCGCTGTCGGCTTCAGGCTGCTACGGGCATGGTCGGCCGTGCCCGGTTGGCTTGGCCTTCCTGCCGTATCCAGCGCGCCGCCTTCTCGGCGATCATCAGTGTCGGGCTGTTCGTATTGCCGCTGGTGATGGTGGGCATGACGCTGGCATCGACCACGCGCAGTCCCCGTACGCCGCGTACCCGCAGGTACGGATCGACTACCGCCGTCGGATCGTCGGCGCGGCCCATCTTTGCGGTACCGGCCGGATGGAAAATCGTGTTGGCGATGTCGCCGGCCAGCTTGGCCAGTTCGTCGTCCGACTGGAATTGCACACCGGGTTTCCATTCTTCGGGCTGGTACCTGGCCAGCGCCGGCTGGCGCACGATCTCGCGCACCTGGCGCAGGCTTTCGGCGGCGATGCGCCGGTCGTCGTCGGTGCTCAGGTAGTTCGGCGCGATGGCCGGCGCGGTTCCGGCCTGCGGCGAGACGATGCGCACCGAACCCCGGCTGCTGGGATTGAGGTTGCAGACGCTGGCCGTGAAGGCCGGAAAGTTGTGCAGATCCTCACCGAACGCACCCAGGCTCAGCGGCTGCACGTGGTATTCGAGGTTGGCGTGCGGCTGTGACGGGTCGGACTTCGTGAAGGCGCCCAACTGGCTCGGCGACATGCTCATCGGGCCCGAGCGCTTGAACATGTACTCCATGCCGATCATGGCCTTGCCCCACAGGCTGTTGGCCAGTGTGTTCAGCGTCTTGGCGCCTTGCACCTTGTAGACGGCGCGGATCTGCAGGTGGTCCTGCAGGTTGGCGCCGACGGCCGGCGCGTCTAGCACGACGGGAATGCCCAGACCGCGCAGGTGGTTCGCGTCGCCGATGCCCGACAGTTGGAGAATCTGCGGCGAGCCGATGGCGCCGGCCGACAGGATGACTTCGGCACGCGCCGATACCGTCACCGTATTGCCCTGATGCACGAGCTCGGCGCCGGTACACACCGGCTCCCCTTGGCCGGATCGGAAGTTCAGCTTCTGCACATGGGCTTCGGTCCAGATCGTCAGGTTGGGGCGGGACTTCACCGGCCGCAGAAACGCTTTCGACGCGTTCCAGCGCCAGCCGGACTTCTGGTTGACCTCGAAATAACCGACGCCGGCGTTGTCACCCCGGTTGAAGTCATCGGTGCGTTCGATACCCGCTTGCACGGCCGCGTCGGCAAAGGACTCCAGAATATCCCAGCGTAGCCGCTGTTTCTCGACGCGCCATTCACCGCCGTTTCCATGCAGTTCGCGAAACGCGCCAGCGGCAGCGTTCGCAGCCGCACCGGGATCCATGCGGTAGTGGTCTTCGTGGGCCTTGAAGTCGGGCAACGAACGCTCCCAACTCCAGTCCGCCAGCCCGGTCTGCGCGGCCCAGTTGTCGTAGTCGCGCGCCTGGCCGCGCATGTAGATCATGCCGTTGATCGACGAGCAGCCGCCCAGCGTCTTGCCGCGTGGGTACCCCAAGCGCCGGCCATTGAGCCCGGGGTCGGGTTCGGTCTGGTAGAGCCAGTCGGTGCGCGGGTTGCCGATGCAATACAGGTAACCCACCGGGATATGGATCCACAGATAGTTGTCCTTCTTGCCCGCCTCGAGCAACAGGACCCGGTTGGCCGGATCGGCACTGAGCCGGTTGGCCAGCAGGCAACCGGCCGTGCCGGCGCCCACGATGATGTAGTCGAACTCGACGGCGCTCACGGCAATACTCCTCTCAGCGGGCCACGGGCATGGCGAACTCGGCGCCCTTGGCGATGCTTTCCGGCCAGCGCTGCATTACCGACTTCTGCTTGGTGTAGAAGCGAACGCCCTCTTCGCCGTAGGCATGCAGGTCCCCGAACAGGCTCTTCTTCCATCCGCCGAATCCGTGCCAGGCCATCGGCACCGGGATTGGCACGTTGACACCGACCATACCGACCTGAATACGGCGCGCAAATTCGCGCGCGGCATTGCCGTCACGGGTGAACAGGCTCACGCCGTTGCCGAATTCGTGGGCGTTGATCAGGTCCACGCCTTCGGCGAAGCTCTTGACGCGCACGCACGACAACACCGGGCCGAAGATCTCCTCGCGATAGATCTTCATTTCGGGCGTGACATGGTCGAACAGGCTGCCGCCCATCCAGAAACCACCTTCCATGCCGGCCACCGTCTGGCCACGGCCGTCGACCAGCAACTTCGCACCTTCGTCCACGCCCGACGCGATGTAGCCTTCGATACGGTCATGCGCGGCACCGGTCACGATGGGGCCCATTTCCGCGTCCAGCTCCAGGCCGTTCTTGACCTTGAGCGTCTTCAGCCGCTCGACCAGCATCGGCACGATCTTGTCGGCCACGTCGCCCACCAGTGTGGCGACCGAGATCGCCATGCAGCGCTCGCCGGCCGAACCGTAGGCCGCACCCATCAGCGCGTCGACTGTCTTTTCCAGGTCCGCATCGGGCATGACCAACATGTGGTTCTTGGCGCCACCCAGGGCCTGCACACGCTTGCCGTGGTGGGCGCCGGTCTCGTAGATGTAGTTGGCAATCGGCGTCGAGCCGACGAAGCTGATCGCCTTCACGTCGGGATGCTCTAGCAGCGCGTCGACCGCGACTTTGTCGCCATGCACGACGTTGAACACGCCGTCCGGGAAACCCGCCTCCTTCATCAGGTCCGCATACAGGAGAGAAGCGCTCGGGTCGGTCGGCGAAGGCTTGAGCACGAAGGTGTTGCCCGCAGCGATCGCGACCGGGAACATCCACATCGGCACCATGACCGGGAAATTGAACGGCGTGATGCCGGCCACGACACCCAGCGGCTGGCGCATGGTCCAGTTGTCGATGCCGGTGGACACCTGCTCGGTGTAATCGCCCTTGAGCAGTTGCGGAATACCACAGGCGAATTCGACGATGTCGATGCCGCGCTCGACCTCACCCTGGGCATCGGTGAACACCTTGCCGTGTTCCAGCGTGATGGCGCGGGCCAGCGTGTCCTTGTGGGTGTTGAGCAGGGCCAGGAAACGGTTCATCAATCGTGCGCGGCGGATCGGGGGCATGTTGCTCCAGGCCGGGAATGCCGCCTGTGCGGCAGCCACGGCCTGGTTCACCTCGCCGTTGCCGGCCAGATCAACCTGACCACTGACCGCGCCGGTGGCGGGGTTGTAGACATCCTGGTGACGGCCGCTGGTGCCGGAAACCATTTGCCCGTTGATATAGTGAGTAATGCGTGTGGGGTTCATAATCTGGCTCCTTGCGTGTGATGGGAGGGAGTTTAGGCAACCCACATCTGCGCGTCCAATGAGAAATCGGAGCGTTAATTATTTGGAAAGCAAATAATATGAACCGGCATATCGACCTGAAGACCCTGCAGTGTTTTTCCGCCGTGGCCGAAGCGGGCAATGTCACGCGGGCCGCGGCAGCACTGCACATGACACAGCCCGCGCTCAGCCTGCGGCTGCAGCAACTGGCCACATTGACCGGACTGACTCTGTTCGCGCGCACGGCGCGCGGCCTGGATCTGACGTCCGACGGGATGGCATTCCATGTCAAGGCGCGCCAAGTCCTGCTGGCCTCGACCGAGCTGGAGCGGACCGTGCGCCAGATGCACGGACAGATCCGCGGCAAGTTGCGCATCGGCACAGTCGTCGATCCAGAGTTCACGCGGCTAGGCGCATTTCTGGGCGGACTGGTGGAGGCGGCACCCATGCTCGAGAAGGAGCTGCGCCAGGGCATGAGCGGCAATGTGGCCGAGTGGATCCTGCGCGATGATGTGGATGCCGGCTATTTTCTTGGCGCGCTGCCGGAAGCCGCGCCGCACGAGGTCGAGCCCGTGTACACGCAGACCACGCTGACCGATTTCACCTACACGGTGGTGGCGCCGCCAGGCTGGGAGCACCGCGTCATGGGCAGGGGCTGGGCGGCGCTGGCATCGCTGCCGTGGGTAGGGACCGGCCCGGCCTCGGTGCACCACCGACTGCTGCAACAGGTATACGCAGCATTGGGCACGCAACCCAACTACGTCGCCCAGGTCGACCAGGAAAGCTCGATGATGGCCATGGTGCGATCCGGCGTGGGACTGAGCCTGAGCCGGGACTCGGTGGCATTGACGGAGAAAAGCCGCCACGGCGTGGTGGTCAACGATCTGCTGGAGATCCCGTGCACTCTCAGTTTCATCGCGCTGGCCCGGCGCAGCCAGGAACCTGCCATTGCCTGCGCGTTCGACGTGTTGTCCCGGGTCTGGAATACACAAGAACGCTCCCATGATTCGCACCGGCGTTCAACGACGACATGAGGCCTGGCTATTCGCCGTTTGGGGGCCACAACGTCCGGCGATGAGAGAGTGCGCGCGCGGCCCAGCTTGAAGGCCCGCAATCGCAGCATTGCTGGCATCCAGTCGGGTCAAGTCTATGTCAGCTGAGGGTCGGCAGCGCCACTACCCGGCCTGCTGATGGAGTCGTTGGGCTGGGAACTGGCCCCGGTCGGTGGTTGCCAATCTTGAACGACAGCTGTCGCCGTCACAGACTTTCTCGGCGGCGTGAGCCAAGGTCAAGTTCCAGGGTAGACCGGTCGTTCGCTGGCAAACCAGCCACCGGCTCCTATGGGCACGAAGCCGAAGGCAATGAATGACCGCTGACAGGCATCGAACTGGACCACCAGATACCTGACTATCGCGAGCATCCGGG
>JBFJZP010000152.1:0-6776 GCA_041622095.1 Burkholderiaceae bacterium
CGCGTTGCGCCAGCGTGAGGACCGATCGGCGCAGCCCAAGGGCACTCTCGTGAACCGCCACGCCCTCTGGCTTCTGCCCTGCGCCACGCACGAACCCCTGCTGGCTGAGTCCATCGCCCGCTTGTCGAGCTGGCTGAACGGCGCCCATTTCGAGCCACATGTACGCCTGTGCGGCGGGCTCGACACCGACGCCGCGGTCTTGATGGCGCAGGCGGCCGCGCTGGCCGGCCAGTGGCACCCACTGGCATGGCCGGTGGCACAGGTCGATGCCGGTACGGATTTCTTCGAGTGCCTGTATCTGCAACTGGCGGCGGGCCCGGAGTTCAGTCGCCTGCAGTCGGCCGCACAGGCTGCATCCGGCCTGGCCGACGATACGCCGGCGCCTGCCGGGCCACGCCTGAGCCTGGCCTGCGGCGAACCCCACCCGGACAACCGCAAGCTGTGTCCGGCACTGGCCGAGCAGTTCGGCGGCCAGACCATCGTCTTCGACCGCATCGCGGTGGTGCGATCATCGACCAGCCAGCCGATCGCCGAGTGGGCGATCCTGGCCGAGTTCGTCCTCTCCCCCAACGCAACCAGCGAGCACCCCGCCATGTCCGCACTGCACATACCGCAAGGCCGCCGCCATGATCTTGCCTGCCTCGGGCGACTGGCGGTGGACCTGTACGCCCAGCAACTCGGCGCGCGCCTGGAAGACGTGTCCAGCTTCGCCAAGTACCTGGGCGGCAGCTCCGCCAACATCGCCTTTGGCGTCGCGCGCCTGGGCTTGCGTGCGGCCATGATGTCGCGGGTTGGTGACGAACAGATGGGCCGTTTCCTGACCGAGACGCTGGCACGCGAAGGTTGCGACATCTCGCAAGTGCAGATCGACCCGCAGCGCCTGACCGCGCTGGTATTGCTGGGACTGAAGGACCGCGACACCTTTCCGCTGCTGTTCTACCGCGAGAACTGCGCCGACATGGCGATCGACCCTTTGCTGATCGACGAGGCCTTCATCGCCGACTGCCGCGCACTGCTGATCACCGGCACGCACCTGAGTGCACCCACGGTTCGCGCAGCCTCGAGCGCCGCGCTGACCTATGCCGGCAAGCACAAAGTGTTTCGGGTGCTCGACATCGACTACCGCCCGGTATTGTGGGGGCTGACCAAACGCGGCGAAGGCGCCAACCGTTTTGTCGCGGACACCCACGTCACGGCTCAGCTGCAGGAAATGCTGCCGCAATTCGAGTTGCTGATCGGCACCGAGGAGGAGTTCCGGATCGCCGGCGGCGTGACCGGGGACCTGCTGGCATCGCTGCGGGCGGTGCGGGCGGTCACGAAAGCCGCACTGGTCGTCAAACTCGGCGCAGCCGGCTGCTGCTTCATCCCGGGCGCGATACCGGAGCGGATCGAAGATGCGCTCACGGCGAACGGCGAGCGGGTCGAGGTCATGAACGTGCTCGGCGCCGGCGATGCTTTTGCCGCCGGACTGATGACGGGATTTCTGCGCGGAATGGGTTTCCTGGAGGCGGCTCGGCTGGCCAATGCCTGCGGCGGCATCGTCGTCTCGCGCCATGCCTGCGCGCCGGCCATGCCCACGCCAGCCGAACTGGACCACTGGTTCAGCGGCCAGCGCAATCCGAAGGTCGACGCTGACCGGCAACTGGCGCACCTGCACCGCTGCACGCCGAACCGCCTGCCCCGGCCGGAACTGCAGGTGATCGCGTTCGACCACCGCAGCCAGTTCTTCGAACTGGCCCGGCAGACCGGAGCCAGCACGGCAGATGTCGTGGCACTCAAGAAGCTGCTGCTGCGCGCCGCGGAGCAAGTCGCCGTCAGTGCCGACCTGAAGGACAGGATCGGCGTATTGATCGATGGCGGTGACTACGGCGCCGATGCATTGGCCGCCGCAACCGGTCGTGGCTGGTGGGTGGGTCGGCCGGTGGAACGACCGGGTTCCCGGCCACTGCGTTTCGATGGCGGCCTGTCGGTGGGCTCGATGCTGGTGAGCTGGCCAGCCGAGCAGGTCTGCAAATGCCTGGTGCATTACCACCCGGACGATCCGCCAGCGCTGCGACTGGAGCAGGAACTCAAGCTGCAGGAGTTGTGGCAGGCCACCCGTGTCAGCGGTCACGAACTGCTGCTGGAGATCATCTGCCCCGGTAGTCCGACGCCGATCGGCAACCAGGACGAGGTGGTGCTGCGATCGATCAAGCGCCTCTACAACCTCGGGCTGCAGCCGGAATGGTGGAAGCTGGCACCGATGTCGGCCGCTGGCTGGCACGCACTGTCGCTGCTGATCGCCGAACGCGACCCCTTGTGCCGTGGTGCGGTGATCCTGGGCCTGAACCAGCCGCTGCAGGCCCTGGCCGACAGCTTCATGCAGGCCGACAACCCGATCGTCAAGGGCTTCATGGTCGGCCGCAGCCTGTGGGCCGAGCCATCGCTGCGCTGGTTGCGCCGCCAGTGCGACGACCAGCAACTGATCGACGCGGTCGCGGCGAATTTCTCGCTGCTGTCACAGGCCTGGGCACGCCGCCGCCGACATGCGACGATCCACACCTGAACCGGAACCACACACGTCCACCATGAAGACCGAACGAATCACGATGGCCCAGGCGCTGGTGCGCCATCTGGCCGCACTGCGCATCGAGATGCCGGACGGCAGCCTGCAGCCGTATTGCGCCGGCGTGTTCGCGATCTTCGGGCATGGCAACGTCGCCGGCCTGGGCGAGGCCCTGTGGGCCGAACGCGAACATCTGCCGACCTGGCGCGCGCACAACGAACAGGCGATGGCACACGCCGCGATCGCCTACGCCAAGGCCGGCTTTCGCCAGCGCATCATGGCGGTGACCACGTCGATCGGCCCGGGCGCCACGAATCTGCTGACGGCCGCCGCCCTGGCGCATGTGAACCGGCTGCCGGTGCTGATGCTGCCCGGCGACACTTTCGCGTCGCGCGTACCCGATCCGGTGCTGCAGCAACTCGAGGATGCAGGCCATGGCGATGTCAGCGTCAACGATGCCTTCCGGCCGCTGACCCGCTACTTCGACCGCATCAGCCGGCCGGAGCAGATCCTGCGCGCCTTGCCCCGGGCCATCGCGGTGATGCTCGACCCGGCCACCTGCGGACCGGTCTGCCTGGCCTTGCCGCAAGACGTCCAGGCCCAGGCCTTCGACTGCCCCGCCTGGTTCCTGCAGCCGGCCCCGCTGCGCATCCGTCGACCCGGCGTGGACGCGCAGGAGCTGCAGGCTGCGACGGACCTGATCCGCAGCGCCGGCAAACCGCTGCTGATCGCCGGCGGCGGCGTGTTGTACAGCCAGGCCTGGGACGCGCTGGCACAACTTGCGCAGGCACATGGAATTCCGGTTGCCGAGACACAGGCCGGCAAGGGCGCCCTGCGCTGGGACCATGCGCTGAACCTGGGCGCCATCGGTGTCACCGGCTCGCCCGCCGCCAACACGATGGCGCGCGAGGCCGACCTGGTGATTGCGGTCGGCACGCGGCTGCAGGATTTCACCACCGGCTCGAACCGCCTGTTCGCCGGCAAACGTGTGCTGGGCATCAACGTGTCGGCAGCCGATGCGGGCAAATGCCATGGCAGCACGCTGGTGGCCGACGCGGCGGTCGCGCTGCAGGCGCTGCATGCGGCGTTGGGCGACTGGACCTCCGACACGCATTGGCACACCATGGCCGCGCAGCGCGCCGCTGGCTGGCTGCACCGGGTCGACCAGTTGACCGATGGCGAGGCGCTGGCCAACGGTGTATTGCCCTATGACGCCGACGTGATCGGCGCCGTGCGCGATTCGGCCCCCGACAGCGCCGGCTCCGATGTCGTGGTCTGCGCCGCCGGCACCCTGCCGGCCGAGTTGCACAAGTTGTGGCGTTGCGGCGCGCCGGGCAATTACCATGTCGAATACGGCTACTCCTGCATGGGCTACGAGATCGCCGGCGGCCTGGGCGTGAAGATGGCGCGGCCGCACCAGGAAGTGATCGTCATGGTCGGCGACGGCTCCTACCTGATGATGAATTCCGAGATCGCGACCTCGGTCATGCTCGGTCTCAAGCTGATCGTCGTGGTGCTGGACAACCGCGGATTCGGCTGCATCCAGCGTCTGCAGACTGCCTGCGGCGGCGCGCCGTTCAACAACATGCTGCAGGATTGCGCCGTACCGGACAGCGCTGGCGCGCAGATCGACTTTGCCCAGCACGCACGCAGCCTGGGCGCCGACGCCGTGTCGGCGGATGACCTGGCCGGCTTCAGGACCGCCATGGCCGCCGCACGCGTCGCACGCAAGACCCAGGTCATCGTGATCAACACCACCCACACCCTGACCACCGAAGACGGCGGCTGCTGGTGGGACGTGGCCATACCGGAAGTCTCCAGGCGCGCGCAAGTCGTGGCCGCACGCCAGGCATATGACCTGGCCAGAAAGGAACAACAGACATGACATGGAATGTGCGCATCGGCATCAACCCGATCGGCTGGATGAACGACGACCTGCCGGCGCTCGGCGGCGACACTCCGCTGGAGACCGCCTTGTCCGAAGGACGGCAGATCGGTTATGCCGGATTCGAGCTCGGCAACAAGTTCCCGCAGACCGGCCCGGCGCTGCAGGCCAAGCTGGCCGAATACGACCTGGCCTGCGTGTCCGGCTGGTATAGCGGATTCCTGGCCGAGGGCAGCGTCGAGGCCGAAATCGAACGCTGCCAGGCCCACATGGCCAAGTTGCAGTTCAACGGCGCCAAGGTCGTGGTGTACGGCGAGTGCGCCGGCACGATCCAGGGCCAGATCGATACGCCGCTGGCACGCCGGCCGCAATTCACCGACGCGGCACAATGGCAGGCATATGGCGAGCGGCTCAATACGTTCGGCGCCCACCTGCTGCAGACCTACGGCATCATGCTTGCCTACCACCACCACATGGGCGCCTATGTCGAATCGCCGCAGGACATCGACCAGCTGATGGCGGTGACCGATCCGCGCAGCGTGGGCCTGCTGTTCGACACCGGACACGCCTGGTTCGGCGGCGCCGGCGACCCGGTGGCGCTGCTGCGCCGGCATGCCCTGCGGGTCGTGCATGTGCATTGCAAGGACGTGCGGGCGGACGTCGTGGCCCAGGCCCGCAACGACGGCTGGAGTTTTCTCACTGGTGTCTTGTACGGCACCTTCACCGTGCCCGGCGACGGTGCGATCGACTTCGACGCGGTGTTGTCGACGCTGCATGGTGCAGGCTACGAAGGCTGGCTGGTCGTCGAGGCGGAGCAGGACCCGGCGGTCGCGCCGAGCTACGCATATGCCGACAAGGGATACAAGACCTTGCGTGCGATCGTCGACCGGCTGGACCGGTCGCCACAGGAGGCCTGAAATGGTGAGTCGTCTGCAGGTCAAGGGCGCACCCACCGGGCGCACCATCGTCGACGTCACGCCGCAAAGTGCCGGCTGGGAGCATGTCGGATTCCGGGCCACCCGGCTGGCGGCTGGTGAATCGGAAACCATGGATACCGGCACACGCGAGTTGTGCCTGGTGGTGTTGACCGGCCAGGTCGATCTGCGTATCGGTACGCAGACCTGGTCTGCACTGGGAACCCGCGACAGCGTATTCGATGAGCGTTCTCCCGCCGCCATTTATGTGCCGCCCGGACAAACCGTGACGGTGCATGCGCTGCGCGATTGCGAGCTGGGCTGGTGCACCGCGCCTGGCGACGCGCAGCCACGCAGCGTGCGCCTGCTCGACCCCGCACAGATGAAGCGCAGTGTGCGCGGCAAGGGCAGCAATACCCGCCATGTCTGCGACATCCTGCCGCATGACGATCCGACCGCCGCGCACCTGCTGGTGGTGGAGGTGCTGACACCGGCCGGGCATTCGTCGAGTTATCCGCCACACAAGCACGACACCGAGACACCGCCGCAGGAAACCCGACTCGAGGAGACCTATTACCACCGGCTGAACCCGCCGCAGGGATTTGCGTTCCAGCGCGTGTATACCGACGACCGGGCCATCGACGAAGCCTGCGCGGTCGAGGACCATGATGTGGTGATGGTGCCGCGTGGTTACCACCCGGTGGTCGCGCCCCATGGCTATGACCTGTACTACCTCAACGTGATGGCCGGCCCGAACCGCCTGTGGGTGTTTCGCAACGACCCGGCGCATGAATGGATGCTGCGCTGAGCACCCGCCTGCCGACACCCGCTGCGGCGCAGCCGATCCGGCCACGCGCCGTCGCTTGTCGCCATGCGTACGCCAACACCACTGAACAACCCGTCTTCACCACACCAGGAATGCCATGACCGAACTGATGACCACCATCGAAGCCATCGTGCGTGCGGCTGGAACCCGCATGCGCGCGGCCTTCACCGCGAGCGACAAACCCGCCTACTCGCTCAAGGGCCGGCAGGACTACCTGACCGCCACCGATGGCGCGATCGAGCAGTTCGTGCGTGAACAGATCGCTGCCCGCTTCCCCGGCGACGAGGTGCTGGGCGAAGAAGGCGGCGGATCGGTCGACGGGGCCAGGCTGTGGATCGTCGACCCGATCGACGGCACCGCGAACTTCGCGCGCCAGATTCCGCACTACTGCATATCGCTGGGCCTGATCGTCGACGGCCGGCTCGAGGCCGGTGCGATTTATGAGCCGAACCAGGACGAACTCTTCATCGCCCAGCGTGGCCAAGGTGCATGGCTCAATGGCCAGCGCATGCAGGTCAGCCCGGTCAAGGAGATCACCGCCAGCACGGTGGAGATCGGCTGGTCGCCGCGTATACCGGTACAGACCTATCTGGACATGGTCGGCGC
>JBFJZP010000153.1:0-6761 GCA_041622095.1 Burkholderiaceae bacterium
CTGCATCAGGCCCTTGCCCTTGACCTGCACCCATGCCGGCGCGCTGAAGCTGAATTCTTCGTACAGCAGCTGCGCGAAGGCCTCCGATACCTGGATCCGGCCGGCCCGGCCGGTGGACTCCATGCGGCTGGCGGTGTTGACCGCATCGCCCCAGACGTCATATAGGAAGCGCTTGAGCCCGATCACCCCGGCTACGGTGGCGCCGGCATGCAGCCCGGCGCGGATGTCCAGCGGGTAGCCGCTGCGCTGGCGGTAGTTGTACATCGCATCGAGCATGTCCAGTGCCAGTTCGGCGACCGGCGCCGCGTCGCCTTTGCCGACCACCATGTAGGCGTCGCCGATGGTCTTGATCTTTTCGACAGCGTAACGATCGACCAGGGTGTCGAAGGTGCTGAAGATCTCGTTGAGGATCTGCACCACCGTGTCGGGCGAGCGGTTGGCGGAGAAAGCGGTGAAGCCGACGATGTCGACGAACAAGACCGCCATGCGCGGGTATTTCTCGGCCTTGACGACGTTGTGGTTCTTGAGTTCGTCGGCGATCGACATCGGCAAGGCGTTGTAGAGCACCCGGTCGGCACGGGCGCGTTCGTGTTCGACCCGCTGCTTTTCCCGGTACAAGGCCCGGTTGAGCCGCATCAGGTGGCGGTCGAGCAGGATCGCGACCGCCGCCAGCGCCGCCATGTTCATCGCCGCGCCGCTGGTATAGAACACGTCATGGCCATCGAGCCGGTAGATGCACAGCAGCAGCGCGGCGGCACTGCCCAGGCACAACACCATGCGCAGCCGGCCGGGAAAGCTGAATACGCAGACCATGGTCAGCAGGAAGATGGCGTAGATCGACAAGTCGCCGCTGAGGTTCCAGGAGATGAATCCGAACCAGGTGAACAAGGCGGCGCACAGGCCGAGAAAGGCGATCAGCGTTAGCCGGCGACCGTCCGGTGTGCATATTCGGCCGGACAGCAGCAGGAACCCCAGGAAATGCGACACCGCGCAGACATGCCACAACACCAGATAGTCGTGTTGCGCATGGTGACCCCATATGCCGGTGGCGTACAACAGCGGGTCCACCACCAGCAGCATCAGCAGCACCACCAGCAGGCCGATGCGGCTCAGCGGCGCGAGCATCGAGAATGCGCGGCCGATGCACCAGGCGTCGAAACGCTGTTCGTCTACGTCGGGTGTGCCGTCTCCGATATCTTGCGCCGTTGCATGCATGCCGTCTCCCACGGGCCGGGGGTGGCGCTACCGGGTCGGCATGCCCCACCTTCAGCCCAGACGTGATGGTGGCGCCAAACGTCGGCTTGCCAAGCCGGCTGGCCGCCGGCCATGCTCAAATTGGTGGAGCCGGCCTGGGTCAGGGGGGA
Source organism: Burkholderiaceae bacterium (assembly GCA_041622095.1). Taxonomy (GTDB): domain Bacteria; phylum Pseudomonadota; class Gammaproteobacteria; order Burkholderiales; family Burkholderiaceae_C; genus CAISIP01. The sequence continues at coordinate 1,365 of JBFJZP010000153.1, forward strand.
GCGGGCGTCAGGCGAAGACGCCTGCGGTGTCCTGCATCCGGGACGACACCTCGCCGAGCTGGAACAGGCTGTCGCCGAAGACCAGCTCCATCTGGGTGAGGCACTTGAAATAGTGGCTCACGATGTATTCGTCGGTCACCCCGATGCCGCCGTGCAGTTGCACCGCCTGCTGGCCGATCATGCGCATCGACTGGCCGAGCTGGTATTTGGCCCTGGCCATGGCTGCACGGCGCTCCGGAGCCGGCGCATTGAGCTTGAGCGAGGCGTAATAACTCATCGAACGCGCCAGCTCCAGCTGCATCTTCATGTCGGCGATGCGGTGACGCAAGGCCTGGAAGCTGCTGATGACAACGCCGAACTGCTTGCGCGTGTTCATGTATTCGACCGTGACGGCCAGCGTCTTGTCCATCACCCCGACCGCCTGCGCGCAGGTCGCGGCGATACCGATGTCGATCGCATGTTCGAGTGCCGCCAGCCCGTCCTGGCTGAGCAGTTGGCCGGCCGCGTTGTCCAGCGTGAGTTCGGCGGCACGGCCACCATCGAGCGTGCCATAAGCACGCAGCTGGACACCGGGGGCGTCACGCCGCACCAGGAACATCGCCATCGTGTCCCCCGCCATCGCGCTGACCAGGTAGGCGTCGGCCTTGTCGCCGGCGACAACCAGGCTCTTGGTGCCGTTCAGTTTCCAGTTGCCGTCCTGGCCGCTGGCCAGGGTGCGGCAATGGTCGAGCCGGTAGCGGCCGGCCCGTTCCTGGTAGGCGAGGGCCACGAGACGTTCGCCGCTGGCGACAGCGCCGGCCCATTCGGATGCCATCGGCTCTGCGGCGTAGTGCGCAAGAATGGCGCCGGCGATCAGGGCCTGACCCAGTGGCTCGAGTACGATGCCGCGGCCGAGCTCCTCCATCACCACCATGCCTTCGACCGGGCCCATGCCCATGCCGCCGAGGGCTTCCGGCACATACAGGCCACACAGGCCGAGTTCCGCGATTTCCCGGTACGCATCGGCGGAGAAGCCGCCCTCGCCTGCGATCGTGCGACGGCGTTCGAAGGTGTACGCCTTGTCGACCCATTTGCGTACCGCGTCGCGCAACTGTTCCTGGTCGTCACTGAAATCAAAGTCCATGTCGATCACCTCTTGTCATGTCGATATCGGGCGTGCCGGCATGCCGGTGGCGCCATCTGCCGTGGATCCGCCGGGCCGGGGGCTCAGCCCAGAACCACCTGGGAGACGATGTTGCGCTGCACTTCGTTCGACCCGCCGTAGATCGTGGTCTTGCGCATGTTGAGGTAGGTCGATGCCAGCGGCGCGCAGTGCAGGGCACCGACCGCGTCACCCTGCCAGCCGGCCTCCATCGCCTCCTGGATCAGCGGCAAGGCATAGGGGCCGGCCGCCAGCATCATCAGTTCGCTGTAACGCTGCTGGATCTCGCTGCCGCGGATCTTGAGCAGGCCGGCGACGTCCAGTGACTGCTTGCCGGACTTTTCCGCGGCCAGCACCCGCAGCACCATCATCTCGAGCGCCACGACATCCACCTCGAGCCTGGCGATCTCGTCGCGGAAGCGGCTGTCGTCGTAGACACCTTCGGCCTTGGCAATCCGTTTGAGTCGCTCGAGTTCGCGCTTGGCGCGGTTGACGTCGGCGATATTGGTGCGTTCGTGGCTGAGCAGGTGCTTGGCATAGGTCCAGCCCTTGTTCTCCTCGCCGATCAGGTTTTCGGCCGGCACCTCGACGTTGTCGAAGAACACCTCGTTGACCTCGACACTGCCGTCGAGCAGCCGGATCGGCCGCACCGTCACGCCGGGCGACTGCATGTCGATCAACAGGAAGCTGATGCCGGTCTGGGGCTTGCCCTCGGTGCTGGTGCGCACCAGGCAGAAGATCCACTCGCCGTACTGGCCCAGCGTGGTCCAGGTTTTTTGACCGTTGACGATGTATTTGTCGCCCTTGCGCTCGGCCCGGGTCTTGAGCGATGCCAGGTCGCTGCCGGAGCCCGGTTCGCTGTAGCCCTGGCTCCACCAGACCTCGCCACTCGCAATGCCGGGCAGGAATCGGGCATGTTGTTCGGCATTGCCGAAGGCCATGATCACCGGTGCCACCATGACCGGCCCGAACGGCACCACCCGCGGTGCACCGGCCAGTGCGCATTCTTCCTCGAACAGGTGTTTCTGCACCGAGTTCCAGCCCGGTCCGCCGAACTCCCGGGGCCAGCCATGCCCAAGCCATCCCTTCTTGCCCAGGATCTTGGCCCAGCGCTGCATGTCGTCACGGCTCAGGTGCAGCGCGTTGAGCACCTTGTGCGAGATGTCGGCGGGCAGGTTCTGCGCAACCCATGCGCGAATGTCTTCGCGGAACGTCTGTTCCTCGGGGGTGAAAGCCAAATCCATGAAGAGTCTCCAAACAGGCAGAGGCAGGTTTTAGCACGATCGTGCGCTATTGCGTGTCCGACCGGTGACAAATTCGCTGCGACCTGGCGCACGGCGATAATTTTCGACTTATGAAAAACATCGTGATCCTGATCTCCGGCGGTGGTTCGAATATGGCCAGCATCGCCCGCGTGGCGCAGCGCGACGCCTGGCAGTCCCGTCTGCAAGCGCGCGTGGCCGCTGTCATCAGCAACCGGCCGGATGCCGGCGGGCTGGCGATTGCACGGGACATGGGGATTGCCACCGAGGTCGTCGATCACCGCCAGTTTGCCGAACGCAGCCTGTTCGACGCGGAACTGGCCCGCCGGATCGACAGCCATGACCCGCAGGGTCGACCGGCGCTGGTCGTGCTGGCCGGCTTCATGCGGGTGCTGACGCCGGAGTTCGTCGCGCATTACGAAGGACGGCTGGTCAATATCCATCCGTCCCTGCTGCCGGCCTTCACCGGTCTGCATACGCACCAGCGCGCGCTGGACGCCGGCTGCAAAGTGGCAGGCGCAAGCGTGCACCGGGTGACGGCGCAACTCGACGCCGGGCCGATCCTGGCGCAGGCGGTGGTGCCGATACTCGACGACGATACCGCCGACAGCCTGGCGGCCCGGGTCGTCACACAGGAGCATCTGATGTATCCGCGGGCGATCGCGGCCTTGCTGCGGGCTTGACGACGGCGGTCCGGCGCCGGCGGCCGCGGCGGGGCGAACACCGCCCCATGGGACAATCGAGCCCATGCATCCTGCCCCCCTTCTGCAAGCCTGTACCGACCTGCTGGCCCTGGTCCTGAAGTTCGAACATCCGGCGGACGCGGTGGTCGGTCGCTTCTTCCGTGAACACCGTTCGCTGGGCCCGCGCGAACGCGCGACCCTGACCGAGACGATTTACAACGTGCTGCGCAAGAAGCAGTTGTTCGAGCACCTGGCGCCGTCCGGCAGCGGATCCAAGGCCCGCCGGCTGGCGATCCTGGGTTTCCATGGCGAGCGTGACTTCCTGTTCGGCGCACTCAATGAGCAGGAGAAGACCTGGTTCAATGCCTGCGCGCAGATACGCCCGGACGACCTGATGGAGCGCCACCGCCACAATCTGCCGGATTGGCTGGCGGACCGGCTCAAGAAGGAAGTCGGCGACGAATTCTGGGCGCTGGCCGCCAGCCTGGCCGAACCCGGCACGCTGGATCTGCGGGTGAATCCGTTCAAGGCCAAGCGCGAAGACGTGATCAAGGCGCTGGCCGGCAAAGGCGTTCGTGCGCAAGCCACGCCTTATTCCCCCTGGGGTTTGCGGGTCGAGGGCAAGCCGAACCTGACACGGTTCGAGGGCTTCCTGCGTGGCGACTTCGAGGTGCAGGACGAGGGATCGCAACTGCTGGCGCTGCTGGTGGATGCCCACCGTGGCGAGATGGTGGTCGATTTCTGTGCCGGCGCCGGCGGCAAGACGCTGGCACTGGGCGCTGCGATGCGCAGTACCGGCCGGTTGTATGCGTTCGACACCTCGGCACATCGGCTCGACGCGCTCAAGCCGCGTCTGGCGCGCAGCGGCCTGTCGAATGTGCATCCGGTGGCAATCGCGCATGAGCGCGACGATCGCATCAAGCGGCTCGCCGGCAAGATCGACCGGGTACTGGTCGATGCGCCATGTTCCGGGCTCGGGACCTTGCGCCGCAATCCGGATCTGAAGTGGCGCCAGAGCCCGGAGGGCATTGCGCAGATGGCGGCGCTGCAGCAGGCGATCCTGCAAAGCGCGTCGCGCCTGCTCAAGTCCGGCGGTCGGCTGGTGTATGCCACCTGCAGTTTGCTGGAGCAGGAAAACGAACAGGTCGCGCGGCAGTTCTCTGAACAGAACCCGGATTTCGAGGCGCTGAACGTGGACCAGGTGCTCGAGTCGTTGAAGGTGCCGCAGGCGCAAGACCTGTGCCGCAAGGACGAAAACGGTGTTTCCCGCCTGCGGATATGGCCTCATCGGCACGGAGTTGATGGTTTCTTTGCCACAATTTGGCAAAGAAAGTGAGCGTGATCGCTTGAATTGCTGCTTTTTGAGCTAATTTGAGATAGATCATGGCCAAAACTGGCTGAGTCCCATAAAATACTGAATGTTGCGGGGCGTGTGCGTCAGGCCCTACCTTTATCCTAATGACGAGAGAGACGATACCTATGTTGCTACCTGACTGGTCTGTTCTGAATGCCATTGTTGAGTGGCTTTCGCATGGACTGCTGAACCTGTCCTGGTGGGAAATCGTCCTCTATACGTTGGTGACCACCCACATCACCATTGCCAGCGTCACCATCTACCTGCACCGCCACCAGGCGCACCGGGCGATGGATCTGCATGCGATTCCGGCCCACTTCTTCCGTTTCTGGCTCTGGATCGGCACCGGTCAGGTGACCAAGGAATGGGTGTCCATTCACCGCAAGCACCACGCCAAGTGCGAGACCAGCGACGATCCGCACAGCCCGGTCGCCCATGGCATCAAGAAGGTGTTCTGGCAAGGTGCGGAGTTGTACCGCGCTGAGTCGAAGAACCAGGAAACCCTGAAGAAATACAGCCAGGGTTGCCCGAACGACTGGATCGAACGCAATGTCTACACCCGTTTCAGCTGGCAAGGTGTCGGCCTGATGATGGTGCTCGATCTGGCCTTGTTTGGCGCTGCGGGTTTGGCCGTGTGGGCTGTTCAGATGGCCTGGATTCCGTTCACTGCAGCCGGTGTGATCAATGGCATCGGCCACTACTGGGGTTATCGCAACTTCGAGGCGACGGACGCCAGCACCAACATCGTGCCTTGGGGCATCCTGATTGGTGGCGAGGAGTTGCACAACAACCACCACACCTACCCGACCTCGGCCAAGTTCTCGGTCAAGCCGTACGAGTTCGACATCGGCTGGGTCTACATCAGCATCCTGGCCAGGCTCGGCCTGGCCCGGGTCAAGAAGACGCCGCCCAAGCTGCAGCTCGGTGACGTGCGCCCGGTGGCCGACGTCAAGACAC
>JBFJZP010000154.1:0-6751 GCA_041622095.1 Burkholderiaceae bacterium
ACCCACAACATGCCGTGCTGCATGGCCAGTGTAAACAGCGTGCCCAGCGTCGACAACTTGTCGCCATTGAGGCCGGCGCTGTTGGTGAAGCCGGCCGCCAGCTTGTCTTTCCAGGTCTGTGCATACCAGGGCTTGCTGGACGCGTCGGCGAACTTCTTGAATTGCCAGCTCACGCTGCCCATGTAGGTCGGCGAGCCGAAGATGATGGCCTTGGCCTGGGCCAGCATGTCCCAGCCGCCTTCGGGCAGATTGCCGTCGGCGTCGATCTGCAGCAATTCGGCGTCGGCGCCCTGCGCCACCGCTTGCGCCATGCGCTGGGTGTGGCCGTAGCCGGAATGAAAAACCACAACGATATCTGTCATGCAAACCTTTCCTGATGATGAAAGCCGATAGGGCGCAAACCGGCGGCCCGCTCAGGACCACCGGCTGCGCGATCAGGCCACGGCGCGGCGTGCGTCCAGGCTCAACTTGCCGGCACCGAATGCCGCCAGCGCCAGCAGGCCGCCGACCACACCGATGTTCTTGAAGAACATCAGCTGCTGCATCATGACCTGCTCGGCCGGCATGGCCCAGTAGTTGTGGAAGACGAAGGTGGCCACCAGCGTGAACACGGCCAGCGCCAGCGCCGCGAAACGGGTACCGAAACCCAGGATCAGCGCTACGGCGCCGCCCACCTCGACCAGGATGGCCACCGCAGCAGCCAGCTCCGGAAACGGCAGCCCGGAAGACCCGATGTAGCCGACGGTACCGGAAAAGCCACCGATCTTGCTCAGGCCCGCAGGCAGGAACAACACCGCCAGCAGGATGCGGCCGACCAGCGACAAAGGGGATTGCAATGCGTTGAACATGAAAAGCTCCTTGAGAAAAAGAAAAGAAGAGAAAAGAACTGCCCGAAAACCAGAATAAAAACCCACCAGTCGACCTGCCGGCCAGCCAGGGCCTCAGACCGTCAGGCGGCCAGGTCGAACACCAGCACCTCGGCGTCCTGCGCCTGATCCAGGCTCAAGCTGTCGACACCGTCCAGCAGCAATGCGTCGCCGCCTTGCAGCAGCTGCCCGTTGGCCCGCAGCGCGCCCCGCACCAGGTGCACGTAGGCCTTGCGGCCCGGCGCCAGCTGCAGCGTCGCCTGCTCATCCGCGTCGAACAGCCCGGCATACATCGCCGCATCCGCCTGCATGCGCACCGAACCGTCGGCGCCATCGCGCGATGCGACCAGGCGCAAGCGGCCGCGTTTCTCGGCGTCCGGAAAAGTCTTTTGCTCATAACCCGGCGCCACACCGATCTGGTCCGGCTCGATCCAGATCTGCAGGAAATGCGTGGTCGCATCCGGCGCATGGTTGAACTCGCTGTGCCGCACGCCGGTACCCGCGGTCATGCGCTGCACGTCGCCGGGCGGTATGCCCTTGACGTTGCCCAGCGTGTCGCGGTGCGCCAGCTCGCCACTGAGCACATAGCTGATGATTTCCATGTCGCGATGGCCATGGGTGCCGAAACCCTTGCCCGGGGCGACCCGGTCCTCGTTGATCACCCGCAGATTGCCCCAACCCATGTGTTGCGGGTCGTAGTAGTCGGCAAACGAAAAGCTGTGCCGCGACTGCAGCCAGCCATGGTCGGCCAGGCCCCGTTCATTGGATTTGCGAAGTTTCAACATATGCACTCCTTGTCAAGTCGTTGCGGTATGGGCTGGACTTTAGGGCGCGCACCGGATGCGGCGATGCACCCGGATTGATGGCATCATTCAAATTATTTGAATCCAGAGACCCGCCATGGCCGACCCACGGACCGCCTTGACCCCCGATGCACTGGCCATGTTGCGCACGATCGCCGAAAGCGGCAGTTTCGCGGCCGCCGCGCGGGCGCTGGACCTGGTGCCCAGCGCGCTGACCTACCGGGTGCGCCAGATCGAGGACGCACTGGACGTGCTGCTGTTCGACCGCAGCAGCCGCCAGGCCCGGTTGACGCCCGCCGGCACCGAGTTGCTGCGCGAAGGTTCGCGGCTGCTGGACGAGATCGACGCGATCGCGAACCGTGTCAAGCGCGTCGCCACCGGATGGGAGTCGCAATTGACGATTGCGGTCGACAGCATCATCTCGCGCCGGGTGATGATGGAGTTATGCCAGGCCTTCCTGGAACTGGCGCCACCGACCCGGCTGCGCCTGCGCGACGAAACCCTGAACGGCACCTTGCAGGCGCTCACCTCGGGACAGGCCGACCTGGCGATCGGGGTGGTCGAACCCACGACGCATGCCGACATCCACGGCAAGCCGCTCGGAGAAGTGCGTTTCGTGCTGGCGGTCGCGCCGCACCATCCGCTGGCCGGTGCCCCGGAACCGTTGACCGACGCGATGCTGCGCCAGCACCGGGCGGTCGCGGTGGCCGACTCGGTGCAACGCGGCCTCGGGCTGACCATCGGCCTGCTGGGCGGCCAGGATGTGTTCACCGTGGCCTCGATGCATGCCAAGCTCGACGCGCAGCTGCGCGGCATCGGCGCCGGTTTCGTGCCGGAGCCGATGGCATGTGTGTTTGTCGAAACCGGCCGCCTGGTGGTCAAGCAAACCGAACGCGCGCCCCGGCTGGCGCGCATGCATTACGCCTGGCGCAGTGCGCCGCGGCAAGAGCAGCAGGGCCGCGCGCTGCAGTGGTGGTTGAAGCAACTCGACAGCCCGGTGACCCGCGACGCCTTGCTGACGCGCCACCCGCATGGCTGATCAACCCCGCCAACACATGCAGCCGTGTACAGTCGCCTCATACCATCCATCGGAGACACCAGCATGACCCCAGCCCGCCACTTCGCCATCATCGGTGCCGGTATTGCCGGCCTGAGCTGCGCGCGCACGCTGGCGCAGGCCGGCCACCGGGTCACGGTGTTCGACAAGAGCGGGCGACCGGGCGGTCGCATGGCCACCCGGCAAAGTCCGTTCGGCGGCTTCGACCATGGCACGCAGTATTTCACCGTGCGCGACCCCCGCTTCCAGCTGGCCTTGCAGACCGTGCCCGGCGCCTGCAAACCCTGGAGTGCGAACACCGTGCGGGTACTCGATGCCCATGGCCATACGGTGGCCGCCGGCTTGCCGTCCAAGGAGGCGCATTGGGTTGCCACCCCGGGCATGAACGACCTGCCGCGGCTGTGGGCCGAGCCCCTGCAGCAGGCCGGCCAGATCCGGACCCATATCCGGGTCATGCGCATCGAACGCGGCACCGGGGCCAAGCCGTCCTGGACACTGTACGCAGTCGGTCCGGACGTCGACGGCCAGCATGAGCGCCATACCTTCAGCGATTTCGACGCGGTGCTGCTGGCCCTGCCTGCGCACCAGGCCTATGAGCTGCTGGCGAACTCCGACCAGGCCGGCGAGTGGATAGGCCGTATCGACGCGGTGCAGGTGGCGCCCTGCTGGACCATGATGCTGGCCTTCCCCCAGGCGATGCAACCCGGCCTGAACGCGCTCGGCCCCCAGTGGAACGCCGCACGCAGCACCCACCACCGCATCGCCTGGCTGGCACGCGAGTCGTCCAAGCCGATGCGCACGCCGATCGAGCGCTGGACGGTGCAGGCCAGTGCCGCCTGGTCGCGCGAACACCTGCAGGACGAACCGGCACGGGTGCAGGCCAAGTTGTTGCGTGCCTTTGCCGAAGTCACCGGCATCCGCGCCGAACCCGCGCATGCGCAGATGCACCGCTGGCTCTATGCCAAGACCGAGATACCCCTGGGCCAGAGCCATTTGTGGCATGCCGGCACCGGGCTGGGCGCCTGTGGTGACTGGTGCATCGGCCACCGGGTCGAAGACGCCTTCGTATCCGGACTGGAACTGGCCCTGGCAGCGGTCTGACGGCGGGGCGGGTTCACATCGCGACGATGTCTGCGGCTATTGGGTCCTATACCGGTCGTTTCGCCCCCTCACCTACCGGCGCGCTGCATGCCGGCTCGATGGTTGCGGCACTCGCCAGCTGGCTGGATGCCCGCGCCTGGAACCTGGGCGCAGGCGGACGCTGGCTGGTGCGTATCGAGGACCTGGACACCGCGCGCTGCATGCCGGGCGCGACCGAAACCATCCTGCAGCAACTCGCGGATTGCGCGCTGCTGCCGGATGCCCCGCCCTCCTACCAGACCCGGCGGCGCGATCGGTACGCCCAGGCCTTGACGCAGTTGATCGACGCCGGACGGGTCTACCCCTGCGGCTGCTCACGCAAGGACATCGAAGCCGCGCTACAGGCGCAAGGCGTCGACCGGCCACGCCATGGCGAGCGGGTTTATCCGGGCACCTGCCGTGACGGACTGCATGGCAAACCGGCGCTGTCCTGGCGGTTTCGGGTGCACGCCGACCCCGAGCCGACGGACAGCGGCAATGCCCAAGTGGCCTGGACCGATCGCCGAATCGGCGCGCAGCAACAGGACGTCGCCGCAGAGGTCGGCGATTTTGTGCTGCAACGCGCCGATGGTCCGTTCGCCTACCAGCTGGCGGTCGTCGTCGACGACGCGGCGCAACAGGTCAGCGATGTGGTGCGCGGCGCCGACCTGGCAGACAACACCGCGCGCCAGATCCTGCTGCAGCGGGCGCTGGGCCTGCCGACGCCCCGCTATCTGCATACCCCGCTGGTGCTGGGCAGCGACGGCCAGAAACTGTCCAAGCAAAATGGCGCGCAAGCGGTCGACACACGCCAGCCGCTGCGGGTGCTGGGCGCGGCCGCCGCCGTGCTCGGGTTGCCGGCACATGCCGGCCCGGTCGGTGATGCACTGGCATTCTGGGTTGCCGCATGGCGCGATCTCTACAATCCGGGGCAGTGAACCCCGCCAAAGACACCCCTACCGAATCCGACACCGGCCGTGCGCCGGCCGATGTCGCCCATCCCAAGACCATTCGCAGTTTCGTGCGCCGGGCCGGCCGCACCACCGCCGGCCAGACCCGTGCGCTGCACGACCTGGGGCCGCAATACCTGATCCCGTACCAGCCATCGCTGGAACCCTTGGCCGCGATCTACCCGCAGCTGGCGCCCGGGGGCGCCGCAACCCCGCGTCCGCTGGTGCTGGAGATCGGCTTCGGCATGGGCGAGGCCAGTGCCCATATCGCCCAGGTATTGCCACAGACCGACTTCCTGTGTTGCGAGGTCCATGAACCCGGCGTCGGCGCGCTGCTCAAGCGTATCGGCGAGATGGACCTGCACAACATCCGCATCCTGGCGCATGACGCGGTCGAGGTGATCGACCGGATGCTGCCGCCCTGGGACGCCACCGAACCGGCTCGCGGACTGGACGGAGTGCACATATTCTTCCCCGATCCCTGGCACAAGACGCGCCACAACAAGCGCCGGCTGATCCAGCCGCCGCTGGTGAAGCGGCTGGCCAGCCGGCTCAAACCCGGCGCCTACCTGCACTGCGCCACCGACTGGGAGCCTTATGCCCAGCAGATGCTCGAGGTCTTGTCGGCCGAACCCCTGCTGGTCAATCGCCAGACGCAAACCCATCCGGAACTGGCCGGTTATGCGCCGCGCCCGCACTATCGGCCACTGACCAAGTTCGAACAACGCGGCGTGCGCCTGGGCCACGGCGTCTGGGACCTGGTGTTTCACCGGGCCTGATCCGCGGCGGCAGTCCCTGCTCGGACCGGGCCATGCACAAACCCGAGACTGCGCCGAATCGACCGGTGCGTGATGGCGTCGGCGCCAGTTGCGTCGGTGTGCCGGCCGGCGACTGGCCGACCGTGCTGGACTTCCTGGTGCAGCGTTTTCCGGCGCAATCCGCCGCCATATGGCGCGAGCGCATGGAGCAGGGACTGGTGCTGGATGAAACCGGCCAGCCGGTCGGCCCGCAACAGGCCTGCAACCGCCAGCGGCGCATCTACTACTACCGCGATTGCCCGGCCGAGGAGCCGATACCGTTCGAGGCGCAGATCCTGTTTCGCGACGCGCATCTGCTGGTGGTGGACAAGCCGCATTTCCTGCCGGTGATTCCATCCGGACGGTATCTGCAGGAAACCGTGCTGGTGCGCCTCAAGCGTGCGCTCGGCCTGGACGACATCGCGCCGATCCACCGCATCGACCGCGACACCGCCGGCCTGGTGATGTTCTCGTTGCAGCCAGCCAGTCGCGACGCCTACCACGCACTGTTTCGCAGCCGGCAGGTGGAAAAGACCTATGAAGCCGTCGCCCCGCTGCGCAGCGACCTGGACCTGCCGCTGACGCGGCGCAGCCGGATCGTGCAGGCCACGCACTTCCTGCAACAACACGAGGTTCCGGGAGAACCCAATACCACCACCCATGTGGCCCTGCTCGACACCATGGGCGCACTGGGGCATTACCAATTGCAGCCGGTCACCGGCCACCGGCACCAGTTGCGGGTGCATATGGCGGCGCTGGGCGTGCCGATCGTCGGCGATGGCGTCTACCCGGAGCTGACGCCGCAAGGGCCTGCTTTCCACGACCGGCCTTTGCAGCTGCTGGCACGCGCGATCCGCTTCCGGGATCCCTTGAACGGGCAGATGCGGAAATTCACCAGCCGGCGCCAGTTGGCGCTGGCACCAAAGACGTCAGTGCAGGTGGGCCAGGCTGCTGACCAGCGTGACCAGGCCGATGCCGACCAGTAGCCAGGCAATCTGGGCTGCGGTCTCGCGCGCGCTGAGCCGGGTCTGCAACTGCGGAATCAGGTCGGCCAGCGCCACGTAGATGAAGCTGCTGCTGGCGACCACCAGGAAATACGGCAGCAGGTCATGCACCGGCACCACCAGCAGATAACCGACCAGGCCGCCGAGCATGGTCA
>JBFJZP010000155.1:0-6748 GCA_041622095.1 Burkholderiaceae bacterium
CCATGCCAAGGTTGACCATCATGATCATGCCGAAGTGCACCGGGTCGATGCCGATGGCGGTGACGACGGGTAGCAGGATGGGCGTCATGATCAGAATCAGCGGCGCCATGTCCATCAGCGTACCCAGGATCAACAGCAAGGCATTGATCATCAACAGGATCACGTACTTGTTCTCCGATATCGACGTGAAGCCGGTCGTGATCTTCTGCGGAATCTGCATCAGCGTCATGATGTATCCGAAGGCGGCCGCAAAGCCGATCAGGATCATCACGATGGACAAGGTCTTCACCGTGCGGTGCACCAGCTTGGGCAATTCGTTCCACTTGTAGTCGCGATAAATGCACATCGTGACGAAAAACGCCCACAACACCGCAATCGCCGCCGATTCGGTCGCGGTGAACACCCCGGACAGGATTCCGCCCAGGATGATCACCATCGTCATCAGGCCCCACAACGCGTCGACGCAGATGCGCAAGGCCTGGCGCATCGGGATCGACTCGCCTTTCGGGAAGTTGCGTTTCTTCGCCATGAACAGGCACATGATGGCCAGCGTCAGCCCGAGCAGCAGGCCCGGAAGCACGCCGGCCAGAAACAATGCCGCGATAGACACCGAGCCGCCGGCGGCGAGCGAGTAGATCACCGCGTTGTGGCTCGGCGGAATCAGGATCGCCTGCACCGATCCGCTGACCGTGACGGCGGTGGCGAAGTCGCGCGGATACCCCTTTTTCTCCATTTCAGGAATCAGCACTGAGCCGATGGACGCGGTATCGGCCATCGACGAGCCCGAGATGGCGCCGAAGAACGTGGAAGCCAGGATATTGACCAGCGACAGGCCACCACGCAGGAATCCGACCAGAACACTGGCGAACGCCACCAGCCGGCGCGACATGCCGCCTTCGGCCATGATGGCGCCGGCCAGCACGAAGAACGGGATGGCCAGCAACGAGAACTTGTTCACTCCGGCTGCAATCGTGATCATGATGGCGTCGAACGGGATGTCGATCCACCATGCACCGATCAGCGCCGCCAGGCCCATCGCATATGCGACCGGCATGCCAACGAGCATCAACACCAGGAAAGAACCAATCAGGATGAACGCGTCCATCAGGCAGCCTCCGCTTCCGGCTCGGCATGGTCATAGGTCACGATGGCGCGATTGGCCTGCGACCCGTACACGATATGCTCCAGGCTGAACACCAGCGTGATCAACCCGCCCAGCGGCACAGGAAGATAGGTGGCACCGACGGGCATCCAGGGAATCTCGCCGATGGTCTGGCGCCAGGTCTCGATGCACAACTTGGCGCCATACACCACCATGAAAGCCGACACCACCAGCAACAGCAACTTGACCAGGCCGGCGGCGGCACGGCGCACCGGCGCCGGCAGACGATCGGTGAGCATGGCCACAGCGATATGGGCGCCGGCGCGATAGGCCGCCGCCGCGCCGAAGAACGTGAACACCACCATCAACAGGATGGAAATGGGCTCCGGCCAGCGCGAACCCGTGCCCAGCACGTAACGGGTGAATATGCCCCAGGGGATGATCAACGACATGATGAATATCGATATCCCTGAAACCCAGATGCAGGCGCTGTACAGCCTGTCGTTGATCGACAAGATCGTGTTTTTCATGATGGTTCTGGAACGCTCGGAAACGGGCTTCGCCACTGCGAAGCCCCCGGTCAGGAAAACGACGCCTATTTCGTGTCGTTGATACGCTTCATCAGGTCAGCGAACTTGGCGCCGTATTTGGCGCGCACCGGCGCCGTGGCATCGAAGAAGAGCTTCTGGTCGACGGCCACGAACTCGATGCCGGCGGCCTTGAGTTTGGCGGTGTAGTCCGCCACGCTCTTGTCCCACAGGGCGCGCTGGTCCAGTTGCGCCTCGCGTGCGGTCTTCTTGACCAGCGCCTTGTCCTCGGCCGACAGCTTGTCCCACGCGACCTTTGACATCACGAGGATCTCCGGAATGATCAGGTGATTGGTCTGCGCGTAGTACTTGGCGCCGGTCGTGTAGTGGTTGGCGGTGAAGAAGCTCGGTGGATTGTTCTCGGCGCCGTCGATCACACCGGTCTGCAGCGCGCTGAACACCTCGCCGTACGACATCGAAATTCCGTTGCCGCCCATGGCGTTCATGGTGTCGACGAACAACGGATTACCCATCATGCGCACCTTGACGCCCGCCAGGTCGGCCGGGGTCTTGACCAACTTCTTGGTGTACAGGCTGCGCGCGCCGCCATCCATCCATGCCAGGCCAACCAGGCGGGCAGAGCTGTTCGTGACCTTGTCCAGCAGTTCGGCGCCGATCGGTCCGTCGATGACCGTACGCATGTGGGCAATGTCGCGGAACACGAAGGGCATGTTGAAGACGTCGACATCGGGCACGACCGGACCGATCACGCCGAGCGAGATGCGGGCCAGCTGAATGGCGCCGATTTGCGCCTGTTCCACCGCCTCCTTTTCCTGGCCCAGCACGGCGCCGGGGAACATCTGCACCTTGATGCGGCCATTGCTGCCGGCGTCAAGGCGCTTGCCCATGTTCTCGACCGCGACGACCGTGGGATAACCGGCCGGATGGGTGTCGTGGGCCTTGAGCACGATCTGGGCCTGCGCTGTGATGCAAGCACCCAGGGTCAACAGCGCTGCGGCGCTGGCAATGAAAGTTCTGCGAAAAGCCATGGTTGTCTCCAGATAAGAACAGGTGATGGAAAGAAAAAGGTGCTTCGGGCAAGAGCAGTCAGGCACCGACTGACGGGAAACGGGTAAAGCGGGGCTCGGGACGTCCAGGTACGCCCAGGTCGAGGGCAAACACCGCGCCACACAGGCCGGCCGATACACCGGCCGGACAGATGGAGGTGACAAGCAGGGTGTCGAGTCCTGGCCCGCCGAATGCACACATCGACGGCTTGGCGACCGGAACAGGCTCCGAACGCAGGAGCTCGCCAGCCGGGCTGAACCGATGCACCAGGCCGGCGTCGTTGCCGCAGATCCAATAGCAGCCTTCGCTGTCGACCGCCGCACCGTCCGGACGACCGGGCATGTTCGTCATGTCGAGGAACTCCCGGCCGGCACCGATACGCGCTTGGGCCAGGTCGAAATCGAAGGCCCAGACCTTCTGCACGCTGGGGTGGGAGTCGGAGAAATACATCGTCGTGTTGTCCGGGCTGAACGCCAAGCCGTTGGGCGTAACCAGGCCATCGCAATGGGCCGCGCTCAGGCCACGTTCATCCAGGCAGTACCAGGCGCCCACCGGCGCCGCCAACGACATGTCCATGCACATCGTGCTGAGCCAGAACCGGCCACTGGCGTCGCAACGTCCGTCGTTGAAACGCATGTTGTCCATCGGATGGCGGATCGTCGCCAGGCAGGTGACCTGCACCTGCGGCGGTGCCAGCAGACGGATGGCGAACACACCGGACTCCATCGCGGCAATCACCAGACCGCCGTCGGCCAGCGCGATGCAACCGACACGCTCGGCGGTGTTCCAGGTCTGTTGCTGGCCGCTGGCCCAGTCGAGCCGGTGAATATGACGACCCTCGATGTCGACCCAGTACAAGGCCTGGGTTTCGACGTCCCATACAGGGGATTCGCCCACCTTGTCACGGGTGGTCGAGACAATCCTCGCTTCGGACAGGACTGCGGCAGACATCACTCGAACGGCCCCATCTTGACAAACGCGCCACCCTGGAACTGCACCGCCGGGTCGCTGAGGTCGGGCGCCGCAGTCCGCGCATAAACGGCGTCGCGGAACACGTCGGAGCTGTCCTGGGGCACATAGCCAATATGCCGCGCGCCGGTGTTGTCCCACCAGGTGACCGCATTTTTCGACATGCCATAAATCACGCTCCATCCCAGCACCGGTGTGGTCAGGCAGGCGGTGATCAGGCGGTGCAGGTCGTCGAAGCTCATCCAGGTCGCCAGCATGCGCCTGTCCTTGGGCTCGGGGAACGAGGAGCCGATACGCACGCACGCCGTCTCGATGCCGTAACGGTCGAAATAAAAGCGCGCGACGTCTTCGCCGAAGGCCTTGCTCAGGCCATAGAAGCCGTCCGGCCGCGGCGCACAATCGACACCGATGGTTTCCGACTGGCGATAAAAGCCGGTGACATGGTTGGAGCTGGCAAATACCACGCGTTTGGCGCCATGCCGGCGCGCGGCTTCGTACAGGTTGACGACGCCGATGATGTTGGCATGGAGGATCGGATGGAACGGCCCTTCGACCGAGACGCCGCCAAAGTGCACGATCGCATCCACGCCGCGAACCAGGTCCGAGACCGCCTGCGCGTCGCCCAGGTCGGCCAGCATGATTTCCTCGCCGGCTTGTGCGTCGCCGTCGAATGCGACCCGGTCCGACAGGCGCAACACATCGCAATTGGCCTTCAGGCGGGCGCGCATCTCCTTGCCCAGACCACCGGCGGCGCCGGTCATCAAAATTCGTTGGTGGCTCTTGATCGTCATTCGGCAGACCTGTCTTCTTGCTTCTCGCGGTTTCGGGTTGGCGCCTTTGCGTGCTGGACATTTGCGGCAGGTTTGCTACAGTTCTCTAACCCGCAAAAGTTGTCAGTCATACGTTGTCAGACAACCTGGATTGTCAACAGCCCCTTTTTGCCTGTCAAGCAATTTTTGATGGAAGCCTGGAAAACCCTGATGTCCCCACCAACCGCACGCAATCCGCAGGAACCGGCATCCCCCGCATCACGGCGACGCCCGCGCGGCCTGGTCTTGGAGATCGTGGGCACACTGGAGGGCGAGATCCGCACCGGCGCCTTGCCGGTCGGCCATAAGCTGCCGACCGAGGCCGAGATCATGGCGCGGTTCGACGTCAGCCGCACGGTCGTGCGCGAAGCCCTGTCGCGCCTGCAGGCATCCGGACTGGTCGAAACCCGCCATGGCATCGGCACCTTCGTCAGTGCATACGAGCGCAGCGGCAACTTCCGGATCTCGGCCCAGGATTTCGCCACCGTGGCCGACGTGATCGCGGTGCTCGAGTTGCGCATCAGCCTGGAGACCGAGGCCGCCGGACTGGCCGCGCAACGCCGCACCGATGCACACCTGGCGGCATTGCAGGCGGCACTCGACGCGTTCCAGAGCTCGATCGAACAGGACTCCGACGCGGTGCCGCCGGACTTCCAGTTCCACATGGAAGTCGCACGCGCCACCGGCAACCAGCACTTCGCGGACCTGATGACCTACCTCGGTTCGATGATCATTCCGCGCACCCGCGTCAACACGCCGCAAAACGCGCCCGAGGGACGCTTGAGTTACCTCCAGCGGGTCAACAGCGAACACGAGAACATCTTCGCGGCGATCCGCAATCGTGACTCCGATGCGGCACGCGCAGCCATGCGCACCCACCTGAGCAACAGCCGAGAGCGCCTGCGCCGGACCCAGGCCAGCAAACCGGACCAGATCGCGGCCAGCTCCTGAGACCGGGCCGACCAAGGCGCCCTCCGATATGGCGCGGCTTGCCTCCCCGGCCGTTTCTCCGGCTATAGTTGTACGACAACTGACCCATTATTCGTTGACCTGACCTTCGATCCACCACCATGACCACGTCCGCCACCTTCGCCAAACCCGACACCACGCCGCGCGTCACCGAATTGAAAGTGATCCCGATCGCCGGCCGAGACGGCATGTTGCTCAACCTCAGCGGCGCCCATGGGCCGTTCTTCACCCGCAACCTGGTGATCCTGACCGACAGCGAAGGCCATACCGGCGTTGGCGAGGTGCCGGGCGGCGAGAAGATCCGCCAGACGCTGGAAGACGCACGCGCACTGGTGGTCGGCCAGAGCATCGGGGCCTGGAACCAGATACTGAACCGCTTGCGCGAGGCGTTCGCGGCGCGCGACAGCGGCGGGCGCGGCAACCAGACCTTCGACCTGCGCGTCGCGATCCATGCAGTCACGGCGGTCGAAAGCGCCTTGCTCGACCTGCTCGGGCAGCATCTGCAGGTCCCGGTCGCGGCCCTGCTCGGCGACGGCCAGCAACGCGACACGGTCGACGTACTCGGCTATCTCTTCTATGTCGGCGACCGCACCCGCACCGACCTGCCCTACCGCAGCGAGGTCGACAACCCGGACGACTGGCTGCGGCTGCGCCATGAGACGGCGTTGACGCCGCAAGCGGTGGTGCGGCTGGCCGAAGCCAGCTTCGCGCGTTATGGTTTTCGGGACTTCAAGCTCAAGGGCGGCGTGTTGCGCGGCGAGGACGAGATCGAGGCGATCATTGCGTTGCACGAACGTTTTCCGCAGGCCCGCATCACGCTCGATCCGAACGGCGGCTGGCTGCTCAAGGACGCGGTACGCCTGTGCCGCGACCGCCATGCCGTACTCGCCTATGCGGAGGACCCGTGTGGCGCCGAAGGGGTTTTCTCCGGACGCGAGGTGATGGCGGAATTCCGCCGTGCAACCGGATTGCTGACCGCAACCAACATGATCGCGACCGACTGGCGCGAGATGGCGCACACGCTGGCGCTGCAATCGGTCGACATCCCGCTGGCCGACCCGCATTTCTGGACCATGCAGGGTTCGGTACGGGTGGCGCAGATGTGCCAGATGTGGGGCCTGACCTGGGGTTCGCATTCCAACAACCATTTCGACGTCTCGCTGGCGATGTTCACCCATGTCGCGGCCGCCGCGCCGGGCAAGGTGACCGCGATCGACACGCACTGGATCTGGCAGGACGGCCAGCGCATCACCACCGACCCGCTGCAGATCCAGGGCGGCAGGATCACGGTGCCGACCGCACCC
>JBFJZP010000156.1:0-6743 GCA_041622095.1 Burkholderiaceae bacterium
GGACCGCCTGCGGCACATCGCGCGCAATCGCCTCCATGCAGGCCAGCGCCTGCGGTGTACGCAAGGTCACCTCCAGCATCCGGATCCCGCCGGCCACCAGCGCGCGGGCCATCGGTACCGCGTGCGCGACATCGTTCAGCACGATGACCGGGATCACCGGCGCATCCTGCATCACCTGCAGTGCGCTCAAACCCTGGCTCACAACCATGAACAGGCTCCTTCTTCTGCTGTTGTCACATTGCGCCGCATGCCGGCGAACAAGTCGCGCCCGATGCCCAGCCCATTGCCTTCGACCAGTTCCGCCGGCATCTGCGCGACCGGGCGCGCATCCCATTCTGCGCTGTCGACCAGCGCCAGCAAGGCGCCCGCGTCGGCATCGAGCCGCACCAGATCGCCGTCACGCAGGCGCGCCAGCGGGCCACCGGCTGCCGCTTCCGGCGATACATGGATCGCCGCCGGCACCTTGCCCGATGCGCCACTCATGCGCCCGTCGGTGACCAGCGCCACCCGGTGTCCCTTGCCCTGCAGCACCGCCAGAGGTGGCGTGAGTTTGTGCAACTCCGGCATGCCGTTGGCGCGCGGGCCTTGCCAGCGCACGACACACACCACATCGCGGTCGAGTTCGCCGGCTGCGAACGCCGCATGCAAGCCCTCCTGCGAATCGAAGATCCGCGCCGGCGCTTCGACCACATGCCGGTCGTCCGGCACCGCCGACACCTTGATCACGCTGCGCCCCAGGTTGCCCTGCAGCAGCTTCAGGCCGCCGGTGTCGCTGAACGGCGCGGCCACGCCACGCACCACCGAGGTGTCGCCGGACGCACCGGGATCGCGCCAGGCCAGGCCGTTACCGGCTGCCTGCGGGATGTGGGTGAAAGCCTGCAAACCCTCCGGCCGCACCGTGGCCACGTCGGCATGCATCAGGCCGGCGTCGCGCAGTTCGCGGATCACGAAGCCCGGACCGCCGGCTGCCTGGAAGGCATTGACGTCGGCCGTGCCGTTCGGATAGACCCGGGTCAGCAGTGGCACGACGTCGGACAAGGCGGCGAAGTCGTCCCAATCGATGGTGATGCCGGCGGAGCGCGCCACCGCCACCCAGTGGATCAGGTGGTTGGTCGAGCCGCCGGTGGCCAGCAGCGCCACCATCGCATTGACGATGCACCGTTCGTCGACCAGCTGGCCGATCGGTGTACACAAGGAAGCCGCCGGTGCGGCTGCGGCGCCGCCATCGAGCGGCGTGCCCCGCCCCAGCACGGTCCGCACCGCCTCCAGGGTCAAGGACTCGCGCAGCGTCTCGCCGGGATTGACGAAGGCGGTTCCGGGCACATGCAGGCCCATGGCTTCGAGCAGCATCTGGTTGCTGTTGGCGGTGCCATAGAAGGTGCAGGTACCCTGGCCATGGTAGGCCTGCGACTCTGCCTGCAGCAATTCCGCACGCCCGACCAGCCCTTGCGCCGCCTGTTCACGCACCTTGCTCTTGGCGCTGTTCGACAGGCCGGAGGTCATCGGCCCGGCCGGCACGAACACGGTTGGCAGGTGGCCGAAATGCAAGGCACCGATCAGCAGGCCCGGCACGATCTTGTCGCACACGCCCAGCATCAGCGCACCGTCGAACATGTCATGCGACAAGGCGATCGCGGTGGCCATGGCGATCGTGTCGCGCGAAAACAGGCTCAACTCCATGCCGGGCGTGCCCTGGGTCACGCCGTCGCACATGGCCGGAACCCCGCCCGCAACCTGGGCGGTGGCGCCCAGCCGGCGCGCCTCGGCCTTGACCAGATCCGGGTAATGCTGCAGCGGCGCATGCGCCGACAACATGTCGTTGTAGGCGGTGACGATCGCCAGGTTGGGCGCGCGCTGCGCTACCACCGGTATGCGGGTATTGCGTGCCGGCAAGGCAGCGTCCTTGTCGCCGTCGGGCATGGCCGCAAATGCGTGTGCCACATTGGCACAACCCATGCGCTCGGCGCCGGGCGGCCGTTTGGCGGTGGCCTCCAGGCGTTGCAGATAGGCGCTGCGAGTCGCGGCGCTACGCGTGCGGATTCGCTGCGTCACGGCGTCGACCGTGGAATGAAGTTTCGGATTTGTCATGATCTTCCCGTAACTTAGTTACAAGCCCGATCCTAACTCGCATTACACCTGCAAAACCATCTCCCGGTTACCGATCGGTTACGAAACCCCGCACGCGAAAGGCGATACGGCGACCGAGGTCAAGCATACGGCGGCAGGCGGGAACGCGCGCCTGCGCGCTAAAGTCAAGCTGTGAACAACGATGCCAAGCACCCCCTTGCATTCGAGCGTCCCGCGCCGCTGCGCGACCCTGCGCCGATGCTGGCACAAGCCAAGGCGCAGTGGGGCGGCAAGAGCGACCTGTGGGTATTTGCCTATGCCTCGCTGATCTGGCGGCCGGACTTCGACCCGGCCGAACAACGGATGGCCCGGGTGCATGGCTGGCACCGGGCGCTGAAGATGTGGAGCCGCGTCAACCGTGGCACTCCGGCCCGCCCCGGACTGGTGTTCGCGCTGATGCCGGGCGGCAGTTGCCAGGGCGCGGTATTGCGCGTGCCGCAGCGCGAGGCAGAAACCGTACTGGATCAATTGTGGGAACGCGAGATGGTGACGGCGGTATACGACCCGCGCTGGTTGCCGTGCCAGACCCACCAGGGGCCGGTGCGCGCGCTCGGCTTCACGCTGTCGCGGCACAGCCCGAACTTCACCGGCGAGTTGAGCGCACAGCACTACCGGGACATCTTCGCCAGCTCGCACGGCCGCTACGGCAGCACGCTCGACTACGCCAGCCAGACGCTGCATTGCCTGCAGCAACACGGCATCCATGACCATGCGCTGCACCGGGTGCTGCGCCATGCGCGCGAACCGTCGCGCTGAGCAGTGATCCGCGCCACATGGCCAGGCGCAGCCAGCGGGAACGCTCGCAAGCTGCTGATTCCTATACTTGCACCATGAACAACATCGCCGACCTGCGCAAGAGTTACGAACGGGCCGAACTGAGCGAGGATGCATCCCACGCCGACCCGCTACGACAGTTCGAACAATGGCTGAACGAAGCCATTGCCGCCGAAGTGCCGGAACCCAATGCCATGACACTGGCCACCGTCGACCAGCGCCTGCGCCCGAGCACCCGCGTGGTACTGATCAAGGGTTATGACGCGCGTGGCATCGTCTGGTACACCAACTACGACAGCCGCAAGGGCCGAGAACTGGCCGGCAATCCATATGCCGCGCTGCAATTCCACTGGGTCGAACTCGAGCGGGTGGTGCGTATCGAGGGCATTGTCGAAAAGGTCGATGCGGCGGAAAGCGACGCCTACTTCCATAGCCGGCCGCTGGATTCGCGCATCGGCGCCTGGGCCTCGCCGCAGTCGCAGGTGATCCCCAACCGGGCGGTGCTGGTGGCCAATGCCGCGCGCTACGGCGCGCAGTTCCTGCTGCAGCCGCCGCGCCCGCCGCATTGGGGCGGATACCGGCTCAAGCCCGACAACTGGCAGTTCTGGCAGGGCCGCAAGAGTCGACTGCACGATCGCCTGCGCTACACCGCCGGCGACGACGGCCGGTGGTTGCGCGAACGACTCGCGCCCTGACGGGCCGGCCGACTCACCGACTTTCCGATCGCCCCACCGGCGTACGTCAGCCGCCCAGCAGCAACACCGCCAGCGACACGCCGACCAGCATCAGCGCCAGCGGCGAACGCATGGGGTCAAGTCTCTCCTTTGCCATGGTGTCGTGATGGCAGCCCTGACTGAAAGGACCGGACTGTCTGTGTCCGACCCGACCTCCCTGGCGCCCCAACATGCGCCCGCGCCGGATCCTGTCTGGCGCGAGGCTGGGGAGGCAAGAAATGGGAAATGGGAGACTTGACCCTCCACCGCTCACTAATTTGAATCGCGCCACAACTGCCATACCTCGATCCGGCGCAGCGCTCCGGCTGGGCGCTTCGGGATCGCGCGCGTGCGTCCGGGTCGCGCAGGTGCTTGCCCGGCCTTGAGAAAATACCAACGCTGCCAAAAATTCACGCCGGGGCGCCGGCGCGGCAAGTCCTTCTTGCGCCGGCAACACGTTTCGGTCAGTAAAATCGGCTTGGCAAATCATTCGAAAGGGTGAGGCGCAAAGCCACCGGCCTACAGCGACACGTCGCCACGGTAGCGGGGCTGCCGGCAAAGGGCTCGTCAGCCTCTTTCCGGTCTCTCATACATGGAGACTAGATGATCCCTAATCGCATTGCCCATGGCGCTCATCGCCAGATCCTGTTGTACTTGAGCGCCTTGTGCGTCGCTGTGGTGTTGACCGGGTGTGGGGGCGGAGGCGGTGGCGATTCGTCCGGCGCTTCCCCATCCGGCGTCCAGCTAAGCGGTAGCGTGGTGGACGGCCCCATCGAGGGCGCCCGCGTCTTCCTTGACCTCAATGGCAATTTCGCGCACGACGCCGGGGAGCCCATCTCGCTGCCCACTGACGCCCTAGGCGCCTTCTCGCTCGTCACTGAGCGACTGACGCAGGCGCAGGCGGCCACGGCGCAGTTGATAAGTCACATACCGGACACCGCACGCGATGCGGATGACAGCGGGCTGGACCTGCGTGCCGCCGGCCGTCGCGGCTTCACCGTCATGACGCCGGTGAGTGCCTATGTGCAAGTGGGCACTGACGGCAGCAATACCGTCGCCGCGCCCTTGCTCAGTCCGCTGACCACGCTGGTGGCCGCAGAGATGGCCATTTCGGGCCTGAGTCTGGCCGACGCCAAGGCGTCTGTACAGCAACGCCTGCGCCTGCACGGCAAGGACCCGATGCTCGACTTTGTGGCAACGCACGATAGGGCGCTGGGCAACTTGGCGCGGGCCGTCGCCATCACGATGGGTGACGCAGGCAAGTCCATTGCCGATCTTGCCCGCGCCGACGGCGGCCAGAGCGTTCGAGAACATGTGGCCGCGACCATCGACGAACTCAAGCAGCGGCTTCCGCCCGTGCTGGACGTCGTGGGTGCCAGCGCCGTACCTGCGGTGGCCACCATCTTGGCAGCCAACCCGACTGGTACCACCGACAACCGCCGTGCCGCGAGCGCCCAGACGAGGAGCCGTTACGTGGTCGTCTTCAAGGCGGCTGCTGGCGATGTTGGCGCGCGAACGCGGAATCTGATGAGCGGGCGCATCGGCGAGGTCGGCTTTGTATATGCCAACGCTATCCAGGGCTTTGCCGTCACGCTGCCCGACACCGCCGCCGAGGCCTTTCTCCAAGCCATGGAAAACAACCCGCTCGTCGACCGCGTCGAGGTCGATCAACCCATTACGGTGAGCCAGACCACGCAGACCAACGCGACCTGGGGACTGGATCGCAGCGATCAGCGCGGCCTGCCCCTGAGCGGCAGTTACTCCTACACCGACAGTGGTTCGGCGGTGCGCGCCTATGTCGTCGACACCGGGATTCTGGCCGGACACTCCGACTTCGGGGGGCGCGTGAGCGGGGGCTACACCGCCATCGCGGACGGCTACGGCACGAGTGACTGCAATGGGCATGGCACG
The DNA here is from genome assembly GCA_041622095.1 of Burkholderiaceae bacterium. Classification (GTDB taxonomy): domain Bacteria; phylum Pseudomonadota; class Gammaproteobacteria; order Burkholderiales; family Burkholderiaceae_C; genus CAISIP01. Next base: position 5,526 of record JBFJZP010000156.1, read on the forward strand.
CACGTGGCTGGCACCATCGGTGCGGCCACCTGGGGCATTGCGAAGGCGGCGGCGCTGGTGCCGGTGCGGGTACTGGATTGCGTTGGCTCCGGTAGCCTGAGCACCGTGCTGGCCGGCCTTGACTGGATAGTCGCCAATGCGCTGAAGCCGGCAGTGGTGAACATGTCGCTGGGTGGTGGCGCTTCGTCCACACTCGACTCGGCGGTAGCCAAATTGGTTGCCAACGGGATCAGTGTGGTCGTGGCGGCCGGCAACGACAATGCCGACGCGTGCCGCTACTCGCCGGCGCGGGAGCCTTCGGCGATTACGGTGGGTGCGACGTCGAGCAACGACTCCCGCGCGGGCTACTCGAACTTCGGCACCTGCCTCGACGTCTTCGCGCCGGGCAGTTCGATCAAGTCCACCTGGTACACATCGACGACCGCCACCAACACGATCAGCGGCACTTCCATGGCCGCGCCCCACGTCGCCGGCTGGGCTGCGCAAATCCTGCAGTCCGCCCCGTCGGCCACCCCGACACAGGTGGCCGGTGCCATCCAGGCAGCCGCTACGTTCGGCATGGTCACCAGTGCGGGCGCGGGGTCGCCCAACCTGCTGATATTCATCGGCCCCGCCACCAGCACGGACGAACCGCCGCCAGCCAGCACCGCTGTGTCAGTCTCGGCCCTTGCGGGCTCCGGCAGTGTCGTCAGAAATGGCTGGCGCGCCACGGCCAGCATCACCGTCACGGATGCCAACGGCGTTGCCGTGGCTGGCGCTGTCGTGACGGGCAGCTTCACTGCAGGGGGCACGGACTTGAAGTGCACCACATCGGTCGCCGGCATGTGCAGCGTCACCAGCGGTAATCTGTCAAAGCGCACCGCCGAAACAACCTTCAGCGTGACGGGCATCTCCGGAACGAACATGACCTACTACCCGGCCAGCAACGTTGGCAGCTCCATAACCGTTCGGAAACCATGATGCAGACGCCGAGCGCAGACTGAGGCTCTTGCTCTCAACGTTGTGCCGAAATGGCGGATCCGATCTGACTTGACCCCATGCGCGGGAGGCGAGCTCCGCCCCTTTAGTGGCTGTTGACCGACCGTGCACGGTCGTCCTTGCGCAAGTGCGGGATGAAGCGCGGCGTGGCCGCGGCGTACTCGCGCCACCTGTCGCCAAAGGCCTGCTCGGAGTCGCGCTCCTCGGCGATGGCGAGCCGCACGTACATCAGCACCAGCA
>JBFJZP010000157.1:0-6733 GCA_041622095.1 Burkholderiaceae bacterium
ACCGGTTCGACCTTTGCGACGCTCGGCTTCCAGGGCGTGACCGGTCTGGCCTTCGTGCAGCTCGACGATTCCGGCGATGACAAGCAGCGGCTGGCCACCAGCGAGGCGGCGCCGGCCCGGATTCCGATGCGCGCCAGCCTGTTGTCCAAATTGTCGGACCAGGGTGTCGCGATCCTGACCCGGCTCGAGCAGACCAGCGAACGTGTCAATCAGATGCTGTCCGAGCAGAACCAGAAGCAGCTGATGGCCACCGTCGCCGGCTTCGGCGATGCGGCGCTAAGTGTGCAGAAGATGGCCGATCGCATGCAGAAGCTGTCGGCCAACATCGATACCATGCTCGATGCCCAGCTCGGACCGCAACGGGTCAGTATTCCGCGCTTCGTCGACGACGCGACCGTCACGCTCAAGGCCTTGCAGAACACCGCCGTCGGTGTCGACCAGACGGTGGTCGAGTTCCGCAAGACCGCCCAGACCTTCAACGCGGTGGCCGAACGGCTCAATGCCAAGGGCGGCGCAGTCGATCGCATGACCGAGGGCGCGGCCGCACTGGCCCAGGGCGCCGCAGCGTTGTCGGAGGCCGGCCAGTCGTTCAATGCCGGCACCTTGCCCCGACTCAATCGCACCAGCGATGAAGCGACCCAGGCCGCCCGCCAGGTCAAGCGCGCCGTCAGCGCGGTCGGCGACAACCCGCAGTCGCTGATCTTCGGCAATGGCGCCATTGCCCCCGGCCCGGGTGAGCCCGGCTTCGCGATTCCGAAAGGCAAACCATGAGTCCGACACACCGTATTGCCCGCATGCGCCATGCGGTGTGCCTGCTCGGCGCCGGATGGCTGCTGGCCGGTTGCAGCGTGCTGGATAAGCCGACGCGTGCGGTGGTGTTCGACTTCGGCCCAGGTGTCGCTCCGGCTGCGCTGCAGGTCGCCTCGACACCACGCCAGCCGATTGCGCTGGCCGAGGTCGAGGCGGCCAGTGCGCTGGACAGCACCGCCGTGTTGTACCGGCTGGCCTATGCCGATGCGCAGCAACTGCAGCCCTACGCACAGGCACGCTGGAGCATGCCACCAGCGCAACTGCTGCGCCAGCGGCTGCGCCAGTCGCTGGCCCAACACACCACGGTCATCCGCGAAGGTGAGTTTGCGGCGCAGCGCCCGATGCTGTTGCGGCTCGAACTCGACGAGTTCAGTCAGTCGTTCGGCGCGCCCGACCATAGCGTCGGCCAGGTACGGGTGCATGCCACGGTGCTGCAGGCGACGGCCAGCGGCGAGCGGCTGCTGGCGCAACGCGACTTTGCCGCGCAGCGCCCGGCTCCCAGCGCCGACGCCGCCGGTGGTGTGCGGGCGCTGACGGCCGCAACCGACGCGGTGGTGGCCGACATTGCCCGCTGGATGAGCCAGCTGCCATGATCCAGCGGTCAGGAGCCCGCCGGGCCGACACCAGGGAGAAAACGCAGTTGCGGCGAATACCGACAACTGCGCGCAGCGCTTGTCGGCTTGCAGTGATCACCGCCATGCGCGGCACGAAGGTGCTTCAGTGAGCACGCCGGGTGACGCTGGTCCGGCGAGCCTGCCGACGCAGAGCGAGTTGCAGTTGCGCGCGCATTTCGAGCGCGCCGGCTTGCAGGTCGAGGGCGTGTGCGAAGACCTGTCGAGCCTGGGTGAACACTGGCGCCAGACCGCGGCATTGCTGGAGGACCTGACGCCGGAGGAAGCCGACACGCTGGGCCTGCTGATGCCGACGCTGCGTGCGCGCGCAGGCCAGACGCTGATCGAGCAGGGCGAGGTCGGCGACTGGATGCTGCTGGTGCTGGAGGGCACGATCGACGTGGTCAAGCGTTCCGACAGCGGCGTAGTGTCGCGCCTGGCGGTGGTCAAGGAAGGCGCGTCGATCGGCGAGATGTCGATGCTCGACTCGGCGCCGCGTTATGCCAGCTGCATCGCGATCCAGGATGTGCGCGCCGGCATCCTGACCCGGGAGGTGATCACGCACCTGATCCAGGCCCATCCGGCCATCGGTGCCAAGATCCTGGTCAAGCTCACGCAACTGCTGGCGCAGCGACTGCGCAACACCAGCAACCGCCTGGTCAAGGTGTTGCAACACGAGCTGCCCGACTACACGCCGGACTGACCGCGCGCACCGTCGGCCCGGCTTCAGCGACCGCCTGCGACGTCGATATTGGCACCGGTGACATAACTCGACTCCGGGCCCATCAGCCAGACGATGGTGTTGGCGACCTCTGCTGCACTGCCGGCGCGCTGCATCGGAACCAGGGGCGCCATCTGCTGCGCCCGGTCCGGCTGGCCGCCCGACGCATGGATATCGGTTTCGATGATGCCGGGGCGCACCGCGTTGACCCGCACACCTTCGGTCGCGACCTCCTTGGCCAGGCCGATGGTGAAGGTGTCGATCGCACCCTTGGAGGCGCCGTAGTCAACATACTGGCCCGGCCCGCCCAGCCTCGCCGCGACGCTGGAGACGTTGACGATGCTGCCGCCTTTTCCGCCGTGGCGTGTGCTCATGCGAAGGAGTGCTTCGCGGCTGCAGATGAACGTGCCCAGCACATTGATGTCGAACATGCGCCGGATGCGCTGCACGCTCATTTCGTCGACCCGGGCCGCCTCATCGACCACGCCGGCGTTGTTGACCAGCGCGCTGACCGGCCCGAGGCGGGCGTCGACCGCCTTGAACATGGCCAGCACCTGCGCCTCGTCGGCCACATCGGCCTGCACCGCCATGGCGGTGCCGCCGGCCGCGACGATCTGCTGCACCACCGTGTTGGCGGCATCCGCATCGCGGGTGTAGTTCACGGCAACCGCGAATCCTTGTTGCGCAGCGCGCAGTGCGGTGGCGGCACCAATGCCGCGCGAGCCTCCGGTGATCAATGCGACGGGTGTCATGACATGCTCCTGATGAACCATTGCAACGGGTTATTCCAGCGTGCACGATACACGAGCCGCAGCTGCGTTGTATGCTGCTGGCCGGAGACCGGCTTCGACCGGACAACACGCAGCTGCGGCCTGCAGCATCGGCAACCAATCACGGGAGGCATACCTTGGCAAAGGCGATCGACTACTTCTTCTCGGCGCAAAGTCCCTGGGCCTATCTTGGCCATGCGCGTTTTGCCGCCATCGCCGAGGCCGCGCAGTGCCCGGTGCGGGTGATGCCGGCAGACTACGGCAAGGTGTTTGCCGTCTCCGGCGGCTTGCCGCTGGGCAAGCGCGCGCCGCAGCGCCAAGCCTACCGGCTGGTCGAACTGCGTCGCTTCGCCGATCAGCTCGGACTGCCGATGCATGTTCAGCCCCGGTTCTTTCCGGTCAACGGTGACGACGCGTCGCGCCTGATCATTGCGGTCGACATGCATGATGGCGCTGGCGCCGCCATGCGACTGACCGGTGCGGTGATGGCGGCGGTGTGGGCCGAACAGCGCGACATTGCCGATGCCCAGGTGCTGGCGGCCTTGCTGCAGGAAAACCAGCTCCCGGCCGAACGGCTGGCGCAATCGCGCGAGGCGCCGGTGCAGGCGCGGTACGACAGCTACACGCAGGCGGCGATCGACGCCGGTGTATTCGGTGCGCCGAGTTACTGCATCGACGGCGAGATTTTCTGGGGCCAGGACCGGCTCGACTTCCTGGAGCGCCGGCTCGGCCGCGACTGACGCACCGGCGCCGCCGGCCGCAAGAATTGACCGAGGAGGAATCGATGGCGACGATGGTGCAACTGATGGCGCAGGACGGTGTGCAATGCCCTGCGTATGTCGCGCAGCCGGCAGGCACGGCGCGGGGTGCGGTGGTGGTATTGCAGGAGATCTTTGGCGTCAACAGCCATATTCGCGGCGTGGCCGACGGGTTTGCGCAGCAGGGTTATCTGGCGATCGCACCGGCCCTTTTTCACCGGGTGCAGCCGGATGTCGCGCTGGGCTACGGGCCGGACGATATCGCCCGGGGGCGTGCGCTCAAGGCGGCGGCAGAGGCCTTGCCGGCGCCCGGGGTGCTGGCCGACATCGCGTCCGCCATCCTGTTCGGCAGCGGCAGCGGCAGCACCGGCGGCAAGGTGGCCGTTGTCGGCTATTGCTGGGGCGGGTTGCTGGCCTGGCGCAGTGCCTGCGGTTTGCCCGGCCTGAGTGCGGCAGTCGCGTATTACGGCGGCGGCATGACGGCGGACGCGGAAGCACAACGCCAGAGTCTGTGCCCGGTCCTGTGCCATTTCGGCGACCAGGACCATGCCATCCCGATCGACGGCGTGCGGGCATTCGCAAAGGCGCAGTCCTCGGTCGAGGTCCATGTCTATGCAGCGCAGCATGGCTTCAATTGCGATCAACGCGGTTCATACGACGCGGCGGCGGCCGCGCTGGCGCAGGAACGCACACTGGGCTTCCTGGCGCGTCATCTGGGCTGAGAGGCTGCGAACGAACCGCGCATGCCCGCGGCCGGTCGCAAGACGACTGTTCCGCTGTTCGCACACGTTTCGACGGCGGCTTCGCCCTGTGGTCCGAGGCTTAAAGACACAAGGCCGACGCGTCCACGCTGGCCGCCATCACCCGGTGGTACAGTGGCGCGAAATGGGCGCTGCCTGGTGTGGCGTCGGACTGTCGATAGGGGGCCTGTTCCATGCGTCAGCTGCACTATTTCCCCGGTAATGCCAGCATGGTCGTGCATGTTGCACTCGAGGAGATCGGTGCGCCGTTCGAACTGGTGCTGGTGGATCGCGAAGGCGGCGCGCACAAGTCGGCGCAATACCTGCAGCTCAATCCGAATGGCCTGATTCCGGTGTTCGTCGACCAGGACCTGGTGTTGTACGAGTCGGCGGCAATCTGCCTGCATCTGAGCGATGCCGCGCCATCGGCCGGCCTGATGCCGGCGCTCGGCACGGCGCAACGGGCCCATGCCTACAAGTGGCTGATCTGGCATACCAACACCTTGCAAAGCGCCTTGCTGGCCTACTTCTACCCGGAGCGCTGGATGAACCCGGGCAATACATCGGGCGCGGCCGAACTCAAGGCCCATGCGCAGGAACGTGTCGGCGTGTTGCTCGACCAGATCGACGCGGAACTGGCGCGCCACAAGGGACCCTGGTTGCTGGGCCGCGACTATTGCGTCGTCGACGCCTATTGCTTCATGTTGTGTCGCTGGACGCGCAATTTCTCTGCCGCGCCGGCGCGCGAACGCCCGCATCTGGGGCCACATATGCGCCGGGTGCTGGCGCGCCCCGCGGTGCAGCGGGTGTTTGCCACCGAGCGCTTGTCGCAGGCCGACATCTGACGCTGCGCAGGTGGCGCTGGCGCGCCCTCAGCGCGCGGTGCGCGCCAGGTAACGCTTGCGCCAGAACACCGTGACCAGGCCGATCGCCACCAGCGTCATCGTGCCCACGGTCCACCAGATGCCGGCCTGTCGATGCACCAGCGGCAGGAAATCGAAGTTCATGCCGAAAAAGCCGGTGATCAGGTTCAGCGGCAGGAACACTGCGGTGAGCACCGTCAGCGTGCGCATGATCTCGTTGGTGCGGTGGCCCTGCGCGCTGAAATGCATCTGCACGGTTGTCTCGGCGTTCTGCTCGAGCCGGCGCACATGGCGCACCACCCGCTCGATGTGTTCGAGCACGTCGCGGCTGCGCACCTTGAGCAGATCGAGTTCGCGCCGGGCGGTGTTGTCGCTGGGCGGATCCCAGGTTTCCAGTGCGGCGGTCCAGTCCTGGATCGCGGTACGCTGGTCTTCCGCCACGTCGTCCAGCGCATGCAGCGCCAGCCGCGCGTCGAGCAAGGCGCCCCAGTTCGTAAAACGGGTGTTAGGCGCCAGCAGTTCGGCCTGCCAGTGGTCGAGCTGGCGCGTCAACTCGCGGCGCAGGTCCAGGTAGCGGTCGACGATCTGGCTGACGATACGCAACATCAGGTCTGCGGCGCTGGCGGGAATACGCGAACCGCTGTCGCGCAGGTTGTCGCCGGTGCTGCCGAGCAGCCGCTCGGCATAGGCGTCGCGCACCGTGCAATCGGCCGGGTGCACACTGAGCAGCACGTTGTCGAAGACGGCAAAACCCACTGGGCTGGTATCGATCCGGCGCAGGATCGGGGGCCCGGAGCGGCGCGTTGCCGTGCCGGCGTCGCCAGTGCCGGGTGGGGTGCGTTCGCCGGCGCTCGCCAGGCGCCGGAATACCAGCAGGTCGTATTGCGCGGTGTAGTCGTAACGCGAGGGCAGTTGGGCATTGAGCAGGTCGCTGACATGCAGGTCGACCAGTTGCACGCCACATGATCCCTGCAGCGCTGCCTGTATCGACCGGTGTTCATGCTCGAATTCCGCCCGGCTGCAGGAAATCCACAAGGTGGTCCGGTCCGCGACCGTCGAAGGCCATTGATCGGATTCCTGCACGGATTCCGGTCCGATCTGAAAAACACGCATGCCGTCTCCCTGAAATGCAACTGGCGTGTCGGCAAGCGGACACGCGCCAGTTGGCGATTCTGCCTTGCTTCATGCGTCCGGTGCCAGCTGTACACCGTGCGACCATCTTTTACATTGATGCTGGAGACCGCGCAGTAACATGGTGCTGGACGGTTTTGTCTGACAAGGAATGGAAACATGAATATTCGACGTATTGCCGGTGCCTTGTGCTTGCTGCTTGCGGGCTTCATGCCGATGGCGGGCGCGCAGGCACAGACCGGCGCGCCGGTGATCCGCAGCCTGTCTGTTGAGCAGGTGGCGCAGTTGTCGCCGGGCACCGAACTGATTTTCCGGGCGACCGGCTCCGC
>JBFJZP010000158.1:0-6733 GCA_041622095.1 Burkholderiaceae bacterium
GGTGCGCAGCTGGCTGCACATCGTGCGCAATCCCACCTTCCGGGCCTGGTCGATGTTGTCGGCCGCCTCGTATGGCGGTCTGTTCACCTTCCTGGCATCCTCTTCGTTCGTCTTCATCCAGGTGTTGTCGCTGAGCAAGACCCAGTACGGCATGCTGATGTTCACGATGTCGTTCAGCTACCTGCTCGGCACCTTCCTGTGCCGTCGCCTGCTGGCGCGGCTCGGCGTACGCGGCGCGGTCGCGGTGGCCAGTGCGATGACGCTGACCAGCGGCACGTTGATGGGTCTTTTCGGATGGGCCGGCTGGAGCAGCGGGCCCCACGGCAGCTGGTTCATCATCACGCCGATCTACCTGTTCATGCTGGCCCATGGCGTGCACCAGCCCTGTGGCCAGAGTGGCGCGGTCGGGCCATTTCCGCGCATCGCCGGCACCGCATCGGCGCTCAATGGCTTCATCATGATGCTGGCCGCATTCGCCATGGGCGGCTGGCTCGGCTGGCGCATGGACGACACGGTTTTACCGCTGACCAATGGCATCTGGTTCTGGAGCGTGGTGATTGCGCTCACCGGCTGGACGCTGGTCCAGAAACACGGCATCGCACGACCGGACATGCAACATGGTGACTGAGCCCAAGCCCTGGTGCCTGGCGCTGGCCGGGCCGACCGCCAGCGGCAAGACCGCTGCCGCATTGGCGCTGGCGCAGCATGTGCCGCTGGAAATCATCAGCGTCGACTCCGCCCTGGTCTACCGCGGCATGGACATCGGCACCGCCAAGCCTTCGCTGGCTGAACGCGCCGCCGTGCCGCACCACTTGATCGACATCATCGATCCGCTGCAAGCCTACAACGCGGCAGAGTTCGCGCGCGAGGCGCAGGCGCTGGTCGACGCGATCAATCGCCGCGGCCGACTGGCCTTGCTGGTCGGCGGCACGATGCTGTATTTCAAGGCGCTCATCGATGGCCTGCACGACATGCCGGGACGCGATGCACTGATTCGCGCGGCCATCGACGAGCAGGCCAGCGCACAGGGCTGGCCGGCGCTGCATGCCGAACTCGCCCTGGTCGACCCGACGGCAGCCGCGCGGCTTGCGCCGCACGACAGCCAGCGGATCCAGCGTGCGCTCGAGGTGTACCGGATGACCGGGCGGCCGCTCAGCGACTGGCATGGCGACGGCCCGTCCGGCGCGCGCCAGACCCGTTTTTCCGACATGCCGATGCTGTCGCTCGAACCGCGGGAGCGCCAATGGCTGCATGAACGTATCGTGCAGCGCCTGGACACGATGTGCGACCAGGGTTTCATTGCCGAAGTGCGCCGCCTGCGCGCACGCGGCGACCTGCACCTGGGCCTGCCGTCGATGCGCTGCGTCGGTTATCGCCAGGCCTGGGAGATGCTGGACAGCGGCGGGTCCCTGGCCCAATGGCGCGAACACAGCATCATCGCCACCCGGCGACTGGCCAAGCGCCAGCTGACCTGGTTGCGCAGCATGCCGCAGCGCCATCTGATCCACTGCGACGCTGGACAGGTGCCGGAACAGGTCCGCCGCATCGGCCTGGCGCTTGTGCAGGAGCGCAGATGAACCCGCCGGGCCGCCTCCAGGACGAAGGCCGCGGTACGCAGCACAAAGGCTCAGCCGTGGGTCTGGTGGTCGAAGGACTGCGCAAGGATTACGACGGCGTCAGCGTGTTCCGCGATGTCTCGTTGACCGTGGCGCCGGGCGAATTCGTCGCCATCGTAGGCGAGTCCGGCGTTGGCAAGTCGACCCTGCTCAACTGCATGGCCGGCCTGGATCACTGGGATGCCGGCCGGATCATGCTGGACGGCACCGACATCGGTGCGCTCGACGAAACCCGGCGCGCGCTGTTCCGCCGCGGCCGCATCGGATTCGTGTTCCAGGCGTTCCATGTATTGCCGCACCTCGATGTTGCACAGAACGTCGCCTTGCCACTGATGTTGCGCGAACACCGCAATCTGGTGGAAGACCGGCAAAGGGTCGATGCGATGCTGCAGGCGGTGGGACTGGACGGGCTGGGAAAGCGCCTGCCGCAGCAACTCAGTGGTGGACAACTGCAGCGGGTGGCGATCGCCCGCGCACTGGTCCATCGCCCCAGTTTGCTGTTGGCGGATGAGCCGACCGGCAACCTGGACCCGGCGACCGCGAGCATGGTGATGGATGCGTTGACCGCGCAGACGCGTGTGCATGGTGCGTCGCTGGTGCTGGTGACCCATTCGGATTCGGCGGCGCAACGCGCCGACCGGATCCTGCACCTCAGCGCCGACGGCATCGTCGGCTGAGGCGCGGCATTGGCGTCGGTGGCACCACGTCGATAAGGGCCACTGGTGCGGCTGTTGCCGGGGATGATCGCCCCGACACCGACAGCCCCGACTGTAGCCTGAGGCACAATCGGGTCAAGCCCCCCGCCGTGCACTAATGCGCACAAACCGGCTTCGATGCCTGCGCAGCAATGCCATGCGGCGCCCTGGCTGTTACGCATACTGAATCACGCACACCCGCAACATGACCGAGCCGATCCGATCCCCCTACGAAGACTTCATGCGCCATGTGTTCGAACATGGTGTACACAAGAGCGACCGCACCGGTACCGGCACGCGCAGTGTGTTTGGCCACCAGATGCGCTTCGACCTGAATGACGGGTTTCCGCTGGTGACCACCAAGAAGGTACACCTGCGCTCGATCATCCAGGAGCTGCTGTGGTTCCTGACCGGTTCGTCGAACAACAACTGGCTCAAGGAACGCGGCGTCAGCATCTGGGACGAATGGGCCGGCCCGGACGGCGACCTGGGGCCGGTTTATGGCGTGCAATGGCGCAGCTGGCCGACGCCGGATGGTGGCCATATCGACCAGATCGCCAATGTGATCGAGACGCTCAAGACGAACCCGGATTCACGGCGCATCATCGTCAGCGCCTGGAACGTGGCCGACCTCGACAAGATGGCACTGATGCCGTGCCATGCGTTTTTTCAGTTCTATGTCGCGCCGGCGCAGGAACCGGGTGCGCCCGGCCGGCTGAGTTGCCAGTTGTACCAGCGCAGCGCCGACATCTTCCTCGGCGTGCCCTTCAACATCGCCAGCTACGCCCTGCTGACCCATATGGTGGCGCAGCAATGCGACCTGGACCTGGGCGACTTCATCTGGACCGGCGGCGACTGCCATATCTACAGCAACCACCATGAGCAGGTGAAGCTGCAGCTCAGCCGAACGCCATTTCCCCTTCCGAAACTGGTCATCAAGCGGCGGCCGGCCTCGTTGTTCGACTACCGCTTCGAGGACTTCGAGGTGCAGGACTACCAGTGCCACCCGGCGATTGCGGCGCCGGTGGCGGTCTGACCGTCGCGCGGAAGGAATTGCCATGCGCATCAACCTGATCTACGCACGCGCCCGCAACGGCGTGATCGGCGCCAACAACGCCCTGCCCTGGCACCTGCCGCAGGACCTGGCGCACTTCAAGCGGCTGACCGCCAACGCGCCGGTCATGATGGGGCGCAAGACCTGGGAATCGCTGCCGGCGCGTTTCCGGCCATTGCCAGGACGCACCAATATCGTCGTATCGCGCCAGCGCGACTGGCACTGCGATGGGGCGCTGGCGGTGGACAGCCTGGAATGGGGCTGCGCCCTGTGCACCGGAATGACGCCGAAACCGGCGGAATTGTGGGTGATTGGCGGCGCGCAACTGTTCGCGGCGGCCATGCCGCTGGCGACCCGCGTGGTGGTCACCGAAATCGACCGGGATTTCGACGGTGACGTCTTCGCACCCACACTCGGCGACGACTGGCGCGAGACCGCACGGGAAAGCCAGATCGCCGACGACGGCATGGGTTTCGATTTCGTCACCTACGAGCGTGCACCGGCGCTGGCCTGACGCCGAATTGGCACGACAACCCGGCCGGGTATTGGCGCACCCGGCGCCATAGGCACGATCGGGTGCCGTCAGCGGCCTGCCATGACCTCACCGGTCGAGCGGAACCACTGCGACATCGGCCCATTGCCCGGACGCATGCGAACGCAGACAAGCCTCGATGAACGCCATGGTGTGGACACCGTCGACGATGCGCGGATACGGCGCGGCAGGCGGCGTCTCACCCAATTCCAGCGCCATGCGCTCTTGCGCCAGTTCACGATAGATATTGGCAAACGCTTCGCGCAGCCCTTCCGGATGGCCACGCGGCGTGCGCCCCGCCGCCAGGATGTCGGGCGGCAGGAAGACGTCGCCACGGCCGATCGTGCGCGGTGCCTCGCCATGCAGCGCCAGTTGCAGGTAGCTGGCCTGGCGGTGTGACCATTCGAGCGAGCCTTTCTCGCCGAAGATGCGCAGCCGGATGTCGTTTTCCGCGCCTGCTGCCGCCTGGGTGGCGGTGAAGGTGCCACGCGCTCCGTTGTCAAACGCCAGCAAGGCGGAGACATGGTCCACCACCCTGCGCCCCGGCACCAGGGCGCCGACATCGGCGCTGACCTTGGCAATCGACGCATTTGCGACAAAGCAGGCCAGGTGCTGCGCATGGCAGCCGATCGCGCCCATGACCAGGGCCAAGCCGCTGCGCTGCGGATCCAGGATCCACTCCAGGCGCCGGCTCAGCGGGCCGTCTTCGACCCGGGTGGCCAGGCCACTCTGGATGTATTCGACCTGTACCAGCCGCACATCGCCCAGCGTACCGTCCTGGACCAGCCGGCGCGCGTAACGTGTCATCGGATACGCGGAGTAGGCATGCGCAATGCCGAACAGCCGCTGCCGGGCGCGGGCCCGGTGCAACAGGTCGCAGGCCTGCGCGAAATCATGCGCCACCGGCTTGTCGCAGATCACGTCCAGACCGGCGTTCAAGGCGGCCGCCGCATAGGCATGATGGGTGTCGTTTGGCGTCATGACGGCCACCGCGTCGATGCCATCGGTGCGCGCACCTTCGCAGTCCAGCAACTCGGCCATGCCACCATAAGCCCTTGCCGGATCCAGCCCCAGGCTGGCGCCGGCATCGCGCGAGCGCGCGGGATCGCTGGAGAAGACGCCGGCCACGACGCGCCAGTGGCCGTCGAGTTCCGCCGCGCTGCGGTGCATGTCGCCGATCCAGGCGCCTGGCCCGCCCCCCATCACCGCCAGCCGCAGCGGGCGCCCGAAACGTTCGCGCAAAGTTGTCATGGAAGTCCCTGAGTTTATTTTTGGAGGGCTTCAGCATACCAACAGGCCACAAGCCTGCAGCCGCTTGCCCGCAGCACGCCGCCAGCGCCATCGACCTGGCGCGTCCGGCTTACATCGCGCTGGTGAATCCGCCGTCGACCGTCATGATCAGACCGCTGACGTACGAGGCCTCGTCGGAAGCCAGGAACACCGCGGCGGGGCCGATCTCCTGCGGTCGGCCCCAGCGGCCGGCCGGCGTACGGTGGCAGACCCAGTCGTTGAACGCCTGGTTCTGCAGCAAGGGCGTGTTCATCTCGGTGGCAAAAAAGCCGGGTGCAATGCAATTGACGGTGATCTCCGAAGGCGCCAGCTCGACCGCCAGCTGCCGGGTCAACGCATGCACCGCGCCCTTGCTGGCGATATAGGCCGACACCGTCGCGCGCGCATTGATCGCACTGATGGAGCCGGTCAGGATGATGCGCCCCTGGCGCCGGGGCACCATGACACCGGCGGCCGCGCGGCACAAGACCCAGACCGCGGTCAGGTTGGTGTTCATCACGCGCTGAAAATCCGCCAGCGCAAAATCGCCGATCGGCGCGCGGTGGTTGATGCCGGCGTTTGCGACCAGGATGTCCAGTTGCCCGTGGCGCGCCACGATATCGCTCACGCAGTGCTCCACCGCAGCCGTATCGGTGACATCGAACGCCGCCGATTCACCCGATCCCCCTTCGGTGCGCAAGACCGACACTTTCTCGTCGAGCGCCGCCGGATCACGCGCATTGAGTACGACATGGGCACCCGCGCGTGCCAGGGACTGCGCCATGGCCCAGCCCAGGCCACGCGAGGCGCCGGTGACCAGTGCGATCTTCCCGGTCAGGTCAAACATGGCAGCCCTTATTCATCATGTTGTACGTCCTTCCTGGATATGGCCCACCATGTGGGTGAAAGCCTGTTGCAGCAAACCGTTGTCGGTGCCGGCCGCAATCATGGTGTAGCCCATCTCCCGCGCCCGCTGCACCCAGGCCGGGTCGGTGGCCATGAAGCCGGCTGCCTTGCCATGGCGGCGACAGGACCGCACCACGTCGCGCATCGCCGCATCGAAACGCGGATCGTCGAACTGCCCGGGGATACCCATGAAGTTCGACAGGTCGAAGTGCCCGACCCACAACACGTCGACGCCGTCTACCGCGGCAATCGCATCGACGTTGGCCAGGCCATGCTCGGTCTCGATCTGTGCGATCACCATGGTGCGGGCATTCGCCTGGCGGATCTTCTCGGCCACATCACCGCCCTGGTAGTCGCATTGGGCAAAGCCGAACGCGGCACCGCGCCGGCCGACGGGTGGGTAACGACAGGCCCGCACGATGTCGCGCGCCTGTTCGGCCGACTCCACCATCGGAATCATCACGCCACGCGCGCCCAGGTCGAGCGCACGGGCCAGCCAGGTGTATTCGCCGCGCGGAACCCGCACCATCGGTTCGATCGGCAGGCCGCGGCAACTCGAAAACAACCACTTGAGGGTTTCGTATCCCAGGCCGGTGTGCTCCATGTCGTACAACACGAAGCGGCAGCCTGCATTGGCCAGGATCGCGCTGATGCCGGGCGA
>JBFJZP010000159.1:0-6715 GCA_041622095.1 Burkholderiaceae bacterium
GCACGCCCTGCGCGGCGCCAAAGGCGCGCTGCGCGCGCACCGCGGCGACCGACACGCGCTGCAACAGGCTGCCGCGCGGCTCGGCCATCAGCAGCGTGGGCATCAGGTACTCGAACATCGAGCCCGACCAGGAGCGCAGCGCCGGCTCGCCTTCGATGCCCAGGAAGGGCCGGCCGAGCGCCGTCCAGTGCTCCAGTGGCACGTCGCCCTTGGCGATCGCGACGAAGCTGGCCATGCGCGACTCGGACGCCAGCAGGTCGTAAAAGGCCGGGTCGAGCGCGGCGTCGTCGCGCCGGTAGCCGATGCGGAACAGGCGCCGGCGCCGGTCGTACAGGACCGAGAAGTCCATCGCCTCGACCAGGCCGTCGCAGGTCGCACTCAATGCCTGCAGGCGTGCCTGCAATGGGTCGCTGGCGACCGTCTCGCGACAAGCCTGGGCGACGGCCCACAGGCAGGCGGCCAGGTTGCCACTGTCGACGGTCGACACGTAGCGCGGCGAGAGCACCCGCAGGTCGTCGGTGGCGATCCAGTTGTCGAGGTGTCCGTGCCAGCGCGGCAGCGACTGGATCGTCGTCAGCGTCGCCTCGAGCCGCTGCACCATCGCCGTGGCGTCGATGAAACCCAGCCGATGCGCGCACACGCAGCTGGTCAGGTACAGCCCGATGTTGGTGGGCGAGGTGCGGCGGGCCAGCGTCGGTTCGGGTTCGAATTGCAGGTTGTCCGGTGGCAGGTCATGCTCGGCCGGCGTGACGATGGTCTCGAACAGGCTCCATGTGTCGCGGGCCAGGCCCAGCAGCTCCAGCCGGTCGTCGTCATCGAGCGCAACGGTTCGGCCGCGCTGCGGCAGCGGCCGGCTGGCCAGCCACAGCCACAGCGGCATGACGAGCCACACGCCGCCGACGCCGATCAACCATGGCAGATGTGCCTCGGGCAGCGCGGCGCCGCCGAGCATCCAGGCCGTGGCCAGCGCGCTGACGCCGGCATGGCGGCGACAGAACCCGGCCCATGATCGGCTCGCCGCTGCCTGCGCCTGCGCCGCCGTCGTCCACTGCAGCAGGCGGCGCCGGCTGACCGCCATGCGCCACAGGGAGCGGACGATGGCATCGGTGTCGCGGGCCGCCGCCATCGGCAGCGTTGCCAGGTGCCACAGCGTGCCGCCGACCGCCCGGCCCACGTCGACCGCGCCTTCGCGCAGAAAATGTCGCAATGCCAGGTCGCGCCGCGGCGGGATCCAGCCGGCCAGCGCGCCAATCAACGGCCCCAGGCCGAAGGCGGCGGCGGTCAGCCCGAAGGCGATCGTCGGGTCGAGAGCCGCCGTGGCGAAGCTCAGCCACAGCAGCACGAAGCTGGCCGGCGCCAGCAACGAGCGGCGCAGGTTGTCGACCATCTTCCACAGGTTCAGCGCCCCGACCCTGCTGCGCAGCGATACGCCGAGCAGCGGCAGCAGCTGCCAGTCGCCCCGCGTCCAGCGGTGCAGACGCGAATTGGCCACGTCCGGGTGCATCGGGGCGGACTCGACCAGCCGCACGTCGTTCAGGTGGGCGGCACGCGCCCACAGGCCTTCGTACAGGTCATGGCTGAGCAACTGGTTCTCTGCGATGCGCCCGCGCAGCGACGCGTCGATGGCCTGCACGTCGAGCAGGCCCTTGCCGGTGAAGCGGCCGTGCCCAAAGACGTCCTGGAACACCTCCGAGCTGCCGCTGCTGTAGACGTCGAAGCCCCAGGGGCCGGAAAACAACCAGCCGAAGGCCGTCACCTCATCACGCCGCGGCAGCGGGGCGGCCAGGCTCGGCTGCAGGATGCCGTAGCCGGCGATCACGCGCCGCGTCGCAGGGTCGATGCGCGGTCGGTTCAGCGGGTGCGCGGCGATCGCCACCATCTGGCGCAGGGCGCCGGGCGGCATCACGGTGTCGCTGTCCAGCGTGACCACATAGCGCACGCCGGCGTCCAGCGTACTGATGGGGCCCAGGTCGATGAACGGCGACGTCGCCGGCGTGGCGTTGGCGGCCAATGCGGTGATGAGTTGCTCGAGCTTGCCGCGCTTGCGTTCCCAGCCCATCCAGGCGCGCTCGCCGTCGTTCCAGGTGCGTTCGCGCTGCAGCAGCGCAAAGCGCGGGGATTCACCGGGCGGCGCCGGGTACTGGCGGTTCAGCGCATCGATGGCGTCGCGCGCGGCGCCGAGCAAGGCCTCGTCATCGATGGCGCGGCGTTGCGGCGCGTCGGGCCAGTCCGACAGCAGGGCGAAGCGGGTGTATTCCTCCGGGTTGGCCAGGTAATGTTGCGCCAGCCGATGCGCGAGACCGCGCGCCTCGTCAGCCGACGTGAGCAGGCAGGGCACGACGACCATGCTGCGATGCACGGCCTGCAAACCATGTTCGAGGGCGATGCGCGGCAGCCGATGCACCGGCACCAGCTCGGCCAGCATCCGGTTCAGTACGGAGACCGAGCACTCGAACGCTGCCAGCGCGGCCAGGCCCAAGGCGGCCAGGCTGGTCAGCCGCTGCCAGGACAGGTCGCTGGTGATGGCACTGACGAGCAGCGCCGTGCCGCCCAGCAGCGCGGCGGTGTAGAGCGCGCCACGCATCTGGCGCAGCCAGCGCACGAGAGGGCGGTCCAGTGTCGCGGCCGATCCGCCCAGGGCCACGAGCAGTTCGGCGCGACCGTCGCCGATCAGCCAGTGCGCCGGCCCGTATCCGGCGGCCGTGGTCGCCTGGGACGCCAGCTGGCGCACCTGCTCGGCGACGTCGAGTTCGGTACGGTGGAGTCGGCGGGCGCAGCGCTCGACTTCATGCAGGCACTGGTCCTGCGTCAGCTCGCTGTCATCGACGAAGCCGGGCAGACCCGACAGCACCTGGTGCGCCGCGCTGGAACGCTCGATCAGCCTGCGCCAGCTCAGGTTGTTGATGGCGTGCAAGGCCGACACGGCGTTGCGCACGCTGACGTTGTCGGCCGCCAGCGACGCATGCGCGGCGTCGAGCACCGCCTCAGGCTCCGGCACCTTGGCGGACAGCCAGGTCGACCAGGCGGCGGCGGGCCCGTCGGCGACGCTGCGCGCACGGGCGATCAGCTGCGCGAGAAAAACCGTGTCGAGACGGCGCTCCTTCAACCAGGCGTGCACCACCTCGAACTCGGCCACACCGAGTGGCTGCTTAGGGTTGCTGCAGGCATCGGCGACTTCCTGCGCCGCCTGGTGGCAGGCGGCCGACTCGGCCAGCCGCGCCATGTTTTCGAGCAGCACCACGCGCAGCGTGCTGGGCACCGCCCACAGTTCACCCCGCGTGAGCGGGTCGACCTCCTGGTAGGCGTCGAGCAGTTCCGACAGCAGCGGCGCATCAAAACTCGAGTCGGTGTGGGCCACGTAGGCCCAGACGATGCCGTACACGCGCGGCAGGCCGACCAGCGGCGGGTCGCGCAGCTTCGGCAACGTCGCGTAGTAGCCGTGGGGCAGGCTGTTGCGGATTTCGGCGACCTGCGCTTCGATCAGATGGAAATTGTCCAGCAGCCACTCCGCCGCCGGGCGCAACACCTCGATGTCGGCGTCGGACGCTTCCAGGTAGGCGCGGGCGCGTTCGATCCCGTGCAGGTTGGCGGCGATGCGCGGAAAGAACGTGGGCGCGCTCGGCCGGCGGTACCAGCGGCGTCGACGCTCGACCGCCTGGGCCTGGGCCAGGCTGTGGCCGTGCTGGCGCATGCGTTCGACGCCGAACAACTCTGCCCGCACCGGGGCCGGTATCGGTGCCTGCTGGGCCCGGATCAGGGCCAGCGTTTCGGGCCGCAGGCCCGGCACGTGATCGATGGGTGTCGGCGCGGCCTGCGACCTGAACCAGGCCGCCATGGCATCATCCGACCGATGCGGCGAAGGCCAGTAGCAGCAGCGCGACCAGGATCAGCGAGACGATCCGCGGCACCAGGAAGGCCTGGGCACGGTCCACCAGCGTGCCGCACAGGGCCCGCGGACTCAGCGCGTGCTGACACAACTGGACCTGATCGGCCAAGGCCATGCGATCTGTCTCCAGGCCCGACTGGGTGTCGGCCTGCCAATCGAACGCCAGATCATGCGAGAGGTGATGGGACACGCGGACTCCTATTCCCCGACGGCACGCCCCTGGTGCATCGGAAAACCAATGTAGCAAGGCACAGCCGGTGGCGATTGAGCCGGCTCAAGCAGGCGGGCATCCCGATCAAGGCGCGGGCCGAAGGCCGCTTGTCGCGCCAGCTCCATGCGCGGCACGGTTCCGCATCGGCCTCGATGCCGGACATTGAAGTCAAGTGGTTTGGCAGTGCCTGGCCAGGTGGGCGAAACCGGCGTCGATCCACAAGGAGGCACAGTTCTCCGACCAGGCGCCACTGGCGATCGGCTGCGACTTCAGGCCCTGCGCCTTGCGCCAAGGATCGATCGACCCGGGATCGAACCAGCGGCCCGGGCATCGACAGCTTGGCCGGCCAAAGGCCGCATGCGGTTCAGAACGAGCCGAACATCGTGCCCAGCGTGACCACCACGGCCAGCGCGACCAAGGGCACCAGCACCGCGACCACCAGGACATCGAGGTAGGACTGCCGATGCGTCAGTTTGCAGATCGCCAGCAGCGTGATGACGGCACCGTTGTGCGGCAGCGCATCGAGCCCGCCGGTGGCGATCGACGTCACACGGTGCAGCAATTCCGGCGAGATGCCGGCGCTGCGCGCCATCTCCAGGTAGGTGCTGCCCAGTGTCTGCAAGGCGATGCTCATGCCGCCGGAGGCCGAACCGGTAATGCCAGCCAGCAGGTTGACCGCAACCGACAGCGACACCAGTGGATTTCCCGGCGCGATGCCCAGCACCGCATCGCGGATCAGCGCAAAGCCTGCCAGCGAGGCGATCACCGCGCCATAACCGACTTGCGAGGCGGTGTTGAAGATCGGCAGCACCGACGCGCTGGCTCCGGCGTCCAGCGTGGCCTTGAGCGAGGGCAGGCTGCGCCAGGCCAGCACGATCAGCAACAGGTTGGCGATCACCAGCGCCGCCATGATGGACCAGGTGCCGAGCACCGCGTCCAGGCGCGTGGCGCCGTACAAGGCCGTGGCCAGGTAGCTGCTGTCCAGGCTTGGCAGGATGCGGGCGCTGAAGACCCAGTTCAGCGCCACCACCGCCACGATCGGAGCGATGGCAACGCCAAAACCCGGTGCCGGCACCGCCGGTGACGGGGGCGCGGTCCCGGACTGCGGGCCCAGTTCTGCCACGTCGTAGCCCTCGCCCTGGGCGTGCGGGCGCAGGCTGCGGTCCAGCGCGACCGGTCCGTCGACGTCGGCGCCATAACCCTCGCCGGTGGCGGCCGCCAGGCGCGCACGCCGCAGCAGCCAGAGGGCACCGAGCACCCCCATGACCGCACCCCCGATGAGCCCGAGTCCGGGCGCTGCAAACGGAGTGGTGCCGAAGTACGGCATCGGAATCGCGTTTTGTATGGCCGGTGTGCCGGGCAGCGCCGTCATCGTGAAGGTGAACGCGCCCAGCGCGATCGTGGCCGGGATCAGCCGCTTGGGCAGGTCGACGGCGCGGAACAGTTCGACCGCGATCGGGTACACCGCGAAGGCGACCACGAACAGCGACACGCCGCCATACGTGAGCACTGCGCAAGCGAGCACGATGGCCAGCAACGCCCGGCCGTTGCCCAGCCAACCGACGATGCGCGCGGCGATCACGCGCGCCGCACCCGAGTCCTCCATCAGCTTGCCGAACACCGCCCCGAGCAGGAACAGCGGAAAGAACAACGCGATGAAGCCGCCAAGCGCCTTCATGAAGACTTGCGTGTAGCTCGCCAGCAGCGGAGCGTCCGGGCTGAGCCCTACCGCCAGCAAGGCCATCAGCGGCGCCAGGATCAGCACGCTGATGCCGCGATAGGCCAGCCACATCAACAGGGCCAGCGATAGCAGGATGCCGGCAATGCTCAGCATGGTGATGCACCTGCGCGCGTGGCGCGACGGGCGAAGGATGTCATTTCAGGTAAGGGTCCAGTGCCAGCGTGGCGCGGCGCCCGAGGTGGGTGAAACGGGTGTCGAGCCAGGTCTGCGCGCTGGCATAACCGATGCGGTGCAATCGCATCAGGAAGGCCCAGCCGGCGTCGAGCTTGCTGGCCGCACCCAGCCCGGCCAGTTCGGCGTCGGCCTCGATGCGGTGCATGCGCAGTGCTGCCACCTGCGTGAACAGCGTCACCTGGTCGGCTGCGGGCGGCCCACCTTCCAGGCGCAGCAGTTGCCGCAGCAAGGCCAGCGAACGCAACTCCTTGACCAGGCTGCTGTTGAAGGTGATCTCGTTGAGCCGGTCGAGAATGTCCGAGGCGGTGGTCGGCAGCGTTTCGCGCCGCGTCGGGTTGATCTGCACCAGCACCAGATCATGCGCCGGGCTCTCGGCGATCAGCGGCAACAGCGAGGGGTTGCCGAGATAACCGCCGTCCCAGTAGGCTTCGCCATCGATTTCGACCGCGCGAAACATCATCGGCAGGCAGGCCGACGCCATGACGGCGCTGGCGGTCAACTCCGACTGCCGGAACTCCTTCAGTCGGCCGGTACGCACGTTGGTGGCGGAAACGAACAGGCGCACTTTGCTGCAGTTGCGCACGCGCTCGAAGTCGACCTCTGCCGCCAGGATGTCGCGCAGCGGATTGATATCGAGCGGGTTGAACTGGTGCGGCGACATCGAGCGGCCGATCCAGTCCAGGTACATCCCCAACGGCGAGCC
>JBFJZP010000160.1:0-6697 GCA_041622095.1 Burkholderiaceae bacterium
CGGCCCGCCGTCGAGCGCCATCTCGCCGACATATTCACCGGCGCCGAAGATGCCGAAAGTGATCTCCCGGGCATGTTCGTCCATGCAATAGACCTTGACCCGGCCGCTGAGCAGGATGAACAAGGTGTCGCCGAGATCCCCCTCGTGGATCAGGATCGTGCCCTTGCGAAAGTGCCGCATGTCGCCACGCGCGGCCAGCGCGCGCAGTGTGGGCTGAAGATCCGGATTGGCAACGAACAGGTCCAGCTCGCTGGGCATGGGGCGCCTCCTTTGGTCGATGTCGTGTATCGACGTCTGCGCGCCAACTGTAACAAGAAGTTCGGCTTGGCAACCTGCGCAACGTACGGCCATCTGTCCACCGCATGGGGGATGCGGGCTTCAGCGTTGTGTGGCCAGTTCGCGCGCGTCGCGCTCGTATGCGGCCAACCTGGCGCCCGCGCGGCTGCGTTGCTCCGCCGTGGTGCTGTTGTGCAGCCTGGCGTAGGTCTGGCAGTTTTCCAGCACCAGGGCCTGGGCATGGGCCCGGTACAAGGGGTCGGGTGAACGCGCCACGCGTTCGACATAGGCGCGCAAGGCCGCGTCCGCCAGCGCCGGGTCGATTGCCGGTGCGCCGTTGCCATTGCCGTTGCCGGTTCCACTGCCGAGCGTGCGCAGGGTCGCCAGCATGTCCTGCTGGCGCCGTACCCGTTCGGCAAACACCCGCTGGGGGTCGAACGCCGAGCGGGTGACGGCGTCGAGCAGCAGCTTGCGCTGGCGTTCATCGAGGGTTCCGTAGAACTGCTCGGCCCGTTCCAGTTCCCGCTTGAAGCGCTTGTCGATCTGTTCGGAGCGCTCGACCCCGATGCGATCACGGCGCCATTCCTGGTTGCCCTTGGCAAAACGCGCTTCCAGATGCTTGAGTTGCGCCGCGCTCAGGCGCGAGGCCAGCAGCGAAGTGCCCGCTTGCGCCAGCATCTGGTCGACCACCGCCTCGAAGCGGTTGCGCACGTCCTGGTACAGCCGGCAGACCTGCTCCGGATTCGTGTCGCTCGGGGCCATGCGCTGGATTTGCCCGAGCAGCTCGGCGATGCGCGGCAATTCGTTCTTGCGATGCCACTCATGCAGTCGTGCCAGGTCGGCGCGCAGCTGCAGCGACTGCACCTCGTTCAGGTCGGCGTATCCGTCGACCCACCAATAGCTCAGTTCAGGCAGGTTGTTGTAGGCCAGCTTCACCGCGCTGCAGCCGCCAAGTACCGACAGCAGCAGTGCCGCCAGCAGCAGACGGATAATCCTGCTCCAGGACTTAACCATGGAGCGAGGACCAGGTATGGCAACAGGAGTGGGTAGCGTGGACGTGGTGATCATGGCGGCAGGCAAGGGCACCCGGATGAAGAGCAAGCTGCCCAAAGTATTGCACCCATTGGCCGGTCGTGCTCTGGTGCACCATGTGTTGGCGACCGCCGGTGTGCTGGGTGCGCGCCATGCGGTGCTGATCACCGGGCATGGTGCCGAGGCGGTCGAGGCCGCCTGCGGCCCCGAGAGCGGTGTGGTGGATACGCTGCAGTTGCAATGTGTGCGCCAGGAGCCGCAACTGGGCACCGGCCATGCGGTGCAGCAGGCGGTGCCGGTATTGCCGGACGACGGCGTGGTGGTGGTGCTCAGCGGCGATGTGCCGCTGACCGAGGCGCAGACCTTGCGCGACCTGATCGCGCTGAGCGGCGGCGACAAGCTGGCGCTGCTGACGCTGCAACTCGACAATCCGATGGGATACGGCCGCATCCTGCGCGATGGCGGCGGCGACAACGCACCGGTGCGGGCCATCGTCGAACAAAAGGACGCCAGCGCCGAACAGCTGGCGATCCGCGAGATCTACAGCGGCATCATGGCGCTGCCGGCGCGGCTGCTGAAGACCTGGCTGGCGCGGCTGGACAACCGCAATGCGCAGAAGGAGTATTACCTGACCGACATCGTCCGCTTCGCTGTTGCGGATGGCGTGCCGGTGCTGGCGCACCGTATCCACGACGCGGTGCAGGTGGCCGGCGTGAACAGTCCGGTGCAACTGGCCGAGCTCGAACGCGCCTACCAGTTGCGCCAGGCGAACCGGATGATGGAGCAGGGCGTGCGTATCGCCGACCCGGCCCGGTTCGATCTGCGCGGCGACCTGCAATGCGGACAGGATGTGGCGATCGATGTGAACTGCGTGTTCGAGGGCAAGGTGGTTCTGGGTGACGATGTCCGTATCGGGGCCCATTGCGTGATCGCCAATGCGGTCATCGAATCCGGCGCGGTGATCCATCCGTTCACCCATATCGACGGCGAGAAGGCCGGCGTCTCGGTCGGCGCCGGCGCGCTGGTCGGCCCGTTCGCGCGCTTGCGCCCGGGCGCGCAACTGGGCGCCGAGGTGCATATCGGCAACTTCGTCGAGGTCAAGAACTCCACCCTGGCCCGCGGCGCCAAGGCCAATCACCTGGCCTACCTGGGAGACGCGACAGTCGGCGAACGGGTCAACTACGGCGCCGGCAGCATCACCGCCAATTACGACGGTGCGTTCAAGCACCGCACGACGATCGAGGCCGACGTCCATGTCGGCAGCAATTGCGTGCTGGTCGCGCCGGTCACCATCGGTGCCGGCGGCACCATCGGCGGCGGCTCGACGATCACCAAGAACACCCCTGCGGGTGCGCTGAGTGTGGCGCGCGGCAAGCAGGTGTCCATCCCCGGCTGGAAACGCCCGCAGAAATGAGCGCGGACGAACCGCTTGCGGGCAGGGCATCGGGCAACAGCCTTCCGGTCGGCGCCGAGGACGGCCGGCAGGACAGCGGTGTGCGGCTGGCGCGGCTCGAGCGTGAACTTGCGCAGGCGCGGCTGGTGCTGGAGGATTTCACCTACTCGGTGTCGCACGACCTGCGCGCCTCGTTGCGCCATGTCAGCGCCTTTGTGCGGATTGCCCAGGAAGACCTGGGCGCATCGGCCGAACCCGACGTCCTGGCGCACCTGGACAAGGCCGCTGCCGCGGCCGGCCAGATGGGCCGGCTGATGGACGGCCTGCTCGAGTTGTCGCGGATCGGGCGCGCCGAACTGCAGCCGGGTGAGGTGGACCTGGCCCGTTTGGTGGACGACATCCGCCATCAACTGCAGGACGCGAGCGCCGGACGCGACATCGTCTGGCAGGTCGCGCCCGGTCTGCCGTGGGCGCATGGCGATGTGGCGCTGCTGCACCAGATGCTGTTGCAGTTGCTCGGCAATGCGCTCAAGTTCACCGGGCCCTGCCCGCAGGCCCGTATCCAGGTCGACGGCCTGCAGGCACCGGACGGCGGGGTGGAGCTCACGCTGCGTGACAACGGTGTCGGTTTCGACCCGCGCCTGCAGGATCGCCTGTTCCGGGTGTTTCAGCGCTTGCACAGCCCCCGGGCGTTCGACGGCATCGGCATCGGGCTGGCGCTTGCGCGGCGGGTGGTCGAACGCCATGGCGGCCGGATTGCGGCCGCCGGCGAACCCGGCAAGGGCTGTTGCATCAGCCTGTACCTGCCGCCGGCGAGCGCCTGAGCGGCAGCCGCGCGCCGAACTTGGCGCGTTTGACGCTGAAGAAGGCCTTGACGTTGCGCACGTTCGCGTCCGAGGTGAACAGGCGCTGCGCGATCGCATGGTAGTCGGGCATGTCCCGGGCCTGCACCACCAGCACGAAGTCCGGCCCTGGCGAGACCCGGTAACACTGCTGCACGTCCTGGTCCGCCACCACCCGCTGTTCGAACTGGTCCAGCCACTCCGCGCCCTGGCGGTCGAGTGCGATCTCGACGATGGCGGTCAATCCGTGGCCGAGCACCGGTGCCAGATGGTCGGGTGACAAGACTGCCACCTGTTGTTCGATCACGCCTGCTTCGCGCAGCCGCTTGATGCGGCGCAGGCAGGTCGGCGGCGAGGTGAAGGCCTTGTGGGCCAGCTCCAGGTTGTTGATGGAGGCGTCTTGCTGCAGCAGGTCCAGCAATCGCAGGTCGATCTCGTCGAGTTCAATTTGTTCCATATGAGCATGATCCATGAAATTTATGAACGTTTCAACGAAAATGAGAAATTATGATTCATATTTGTCAAGAATTTGACGATTAATTTTCTGCCGCTCCACGTACCATCGGCGCCACTACTTCTGGAGAAAGCTTTTTATGTGTGGCATTGTTGGTGCGGTATCGACCCGAAACATCGTCCCTGTTCTGGTGCAGGGTTTGTAGCGACTCGAGTACCGGGGATATGACTCCTGCGGCGTCGCTGTCCATGTGGATGGCCTGCAACGCGCCCGCAGCACCTCCCGCGTCGCAGAACTGATAGAGCAGGTCGACAAGACCGGGCTGCAGGGCTCGACCGGCATCGCCCACACCCGCTGGGCCACGCACGGCGCACCGGCGGTGCACAACGCCCATCCCCATTTCAGCCATGGCACCGGTGCCGACGCGTACGACCGACCGGGCCGGATCGCGCTGGTGCACAACGGCATCATCGAGAACCACGACGAGTTGCGCGCCGCGCTGAGCGCCAAGGGTTACCTGTTCCAGAGCCAGACCGACACCGAGGTCATCGCCCACCTGGTCGACAGCCTGTACGACGGGGACCTGTTCGAGGCGGTCAAGGGCGCCACGCATGAGCTGCGCGGCGCATACGCGATTGCGGTGTTCTGCAAGGACGAGCCGCAGCGCATGATCGGCGCCCGCGCCGGCTCGCCGCTGATCCTGGGCGTGGGCAAGGACGGGCAGGAGCATTTCCTGGCCAGCGACGCGATGGCGCTCGCCGGCGTGACCGACCAGATCGTGTATCTGGAAGAAGGCGACCTGGTCGACGTGCAGCTGGGCAAGTACTGGCTGATCGACCGGGACCACAAACCGGTCGATCCGGCCAGGCGCCCGGTCAAGACGGTGCTGGCGCACAGCGGCGCCGCCGAACTGGGCCCGTACCGGCACTACATGCAAAAGGAGATTTTCGAGCAGCCGCGCGCGATCGGCGACACGCTCGAAGGGGTGCAAGGCATCGTGCCGGAACTGTTCGACGGCGCGGATGCGAGTGCGGCGCGGGTGTTCAAGGAAATCGACTCGGTGCTGATCCTGGCCTGTGGCACCAGCTACTACAGCGGCTGCACCGCCAAGTACTGGCTCGAGAGCATCGCCGGCATACCGACCCAGGTGGAGGTGGCCAGCGAATACCGCTACCGCACCAGCGTGCCGAATCCGAAGACGCTGGTCGTCACCATCACCCAGTCCGGCGAGACCGCCGACACGCTGGCCGCGTTGCGCCACGCGCAAAGCCTGGGCATGGAGCACACGCTGACGGTCTGCAACGTGGCCACCAGCGCGATGGTGCGCGAATGCAAGCTGGCCTATATCACCCGCGCCGGCATCGAGATCGGCGTGGCATCGACCAAGGCCTTCACCGCCCAGCTGGCCGGCCTGTTCCTGCTGACGCTGGCGCTGGCGCAAAGCCGCGGCAGGTTGAGCCATGAGCAGGAAGACATGCACCTCAAGGCGATGCGCCACCTGCCGGTGGCACTGCAAGCCGTGCTGGCGCTGGAGCCGCAGGTCATCGCCTGGGCGCAGGACTTCGCGAAGATGGAAAACGCGCTGTTCCTTGGCCGTGGCCTGCACTATCCGATCGCGCTCGAGGGCGCGCTCAAGCTCAAGGAGATCAGCTACATCCACGCGGAAGCCTACCCGGCCGGCGAACTCAAGCACGGCCCGCTGGCCCTGGTGACCAGCGCGATGCCGGTGGTGACGGTGGCGCCGAACGACACGCTGCTGGAAAAACTCAAGAGCAACATGCACGAGGTACGTGCCCGCGGCGGCGTGTTGTATGTGCTGGCCGATGGCGACACCCGCATCGAACGGGCAGAAGGCATGAACGTGATCCGCATGCCGGAGCACTACGGCGCGCTGTCGCCGCTCCTGCATGTGGTGCCGCTGCAGTTGCTTGCGTATCACACAGCCGTCGCACGCGGGACGGATGTGGACAAGCCGAGAAACTTGGCCAAGAGTGTGACGGTCGAATGACCGTCGCACGCTTGCGGCACGTATATTCTGTAGGAATAAGGTCTGTCGGGCTCTTACCAGGGAGGTAGAGCTCCGTCGTAATCGTCGAAGCCCCTGTCGGGAGCGGCCGAAATCGGCCGTTCGACTTGCACTGTCGGAATATGGTCTGTCGGGACCTGTAACAGTACCAATCCTCAGCGATCTTGGGGCGCTCGCGGCGAGCTTGGCGGCCTGGATCGCTGCATTTCGTGGCACGGAAAGCCGACCTTTGTTGCCATTCACTTCCGACCCGTTGCTGTCCGTCACGCCCGCGCCGGCAAGGACGGCAACGCAGCGATTCCGGTCCTACAGAAACTCGAACTGCACGCCAGATACCGGACATTACATCCAGTAGCCCAACGACAGCAGTGTCGTCGCGAACTCAAACAAACAGACACCGGGACTCGACCAGGAGCGGGCGCTCGCGGGTGTCAGCTTTCGGGCGGCAGAAAAATTTTCACTGTCGCGGCTCCATGAAGCTGCCGCTCAGTTCGCGGAGTCCAATCCGGATTGCCGATATTGGCGGCAGGAAAGTCTGAGACAAGTACGCAGCGTTACCCGACGATCACGAATGTCCGTTTCCGCGAAATCCAGTTGCATTAATCTTGGAGCCGACTAGCGGCCGAGGATGGCCAGAAATGCCGCTACGTCCCAGCAGCCGAGGCTCAGAGCAG
>JBFJZP010000161.1:0-6692 GCA_041622095.1 Burkholderiaceae bacterium
ATCGCCGAAGCCGGCGACGGTGGCCATCAGCTGCTTCTGGTTCTGCTCGGACAGCATCTGATTGACGCGTTCGCTGGTCTGCTCGAGCCGGGACAGGATCGCGACACCCTGGTCCGACAACTTGGACAACAGGCTGGCGCGCATCGGGATACGCGCCGGTGCCGACTCGCTGGTGGCCAGCCGCTTCTTGTCATCGCCGGAATCGTCGAGCTGCACGAAAGCCAGGCCGGTCACGCCCTGAAAGCCGAGCGTCGCAAACGTCGAGCCGGTCACCGGCGCAGTTTCGTCGAGCACGATCCGCACCAGCACGTTGCCGGTGGCCTGGGGATCAAAACCGATCTCCATGACCTTGCCCACCGGCACGCCACGATAACGCACAGCCGCCTGGGGTTGCAGCCCGTTGACGGCTTCCGGGCTGGATATTTCATAGACATTGTGCTCGCCGGTGTCGCGGGTCAACCATACCGCCATCGCGACCAGCATCGCGGCCACCACCAGCACGAAGATGCCCGCTGCCAATGCATGCGCCTTGTTTTCCATCTGATTGCCTTTCTACACCGCGAACGGGTACTCGCGCAACAACTCCATCGCCCGCTGGCCACGTTCACCCAGGAAGAAGTCGTGGATGAACGGATGCGGAAACGCGACCACGTCCTTGGGTGCGCCATGCACGATGACATGCTTGTCGGCCAGCACGGCGACACGGGTGCTCAATTCGTACAAGGTGTCGAGGTCATGTGTCACCATCACCACCGTCAGCCCGAGTTCACGGTGCAGCGATCGGATCAGCGCGCAAAACGCATCGGCGCTATCCGGGTCCAGGCCGGCGGTGGGCTCGTCGAGCAGCAACAGTGGCGGGTCCATGATCAGGGCGCGCGCCAAAGCGACCCGCTTGATCATGCCGCCGGAGAGGTCCGACGGCATCTTGTGCGCATGCACCGCGTCGAGCCCGACCATTTGCAACTTGACCAGCGCGGCGTCGCGGATCAGGGCCTCCGGCAACTGCTTGAGCTCGCGCAGTGGAAACGCGATGTTGTCCAGCACGCTGAAGGCGGAGAACAGCGCCCCATGCTGGAACAACATGCCGACCCGGCTGGCGGCACCCACATCCGACAACTGCGCAGCCGGCCGCCCCAACACCGTCACACTGCCGCGGGCCGCCGCCTGCAGTCCCAGGATCGTGCGCAGCAGCACGGTCTTGCCGCTGCCCGAGCCCCCGACCAGCGAAACCAGCTCGCCGCGTTCGATATGCAGGTTCAGGTCCTGGTGCACCACGTTGTCACGCCCGGCGACCCGGAACATCGACCACAGGTTGCGGATCTCGACCACGCCGGGCGCCGCGTGTTCGGCCTCGGTCAACACCTGCGGCACCAGGCTGTTCGGCGGCGGACTCATCGGCGACACCTGTGTTGCAGCGTCCGGCATCGGCGGCTTGCCATCGGATACGTCATATGCCGACGTCCTTGAAAACCACCGCGAACAAGGCGTCGACCAGGATCACGACGGTGATCGACGTCACCACCGACGCCGTCGTGCCTTCGCCCAGGCTCTCGGTATTGGGCTTGATGCGCAAGCCGTAATGGCAACCGACCAGCGCGATCAACACACCGAACACCATGGCCTTGGACATGGCCAGCGTCAGGTTGGCCACCTCGACCGTGGCCGGCAATGCGGACACGAAGTAGGCCGGGGTGATACCCATCGACAGATCCGCCGCCAGGATGCCTCCCAGCAAGGCTGCCAACGTGGTCCAGACCGTGATCAGCGGCATCGCGATCGCCATCGCGATGGCACGGGGCATCACCAGCCGGTAACCCTGGGCAATACCCATGACCCGCATCGCATCGAGTTCCTCGGTCACGCGCATGACGCCGATCTGCGCGGTGATCGACGAACCGGAGCGGCCGGCGATCAGGATCGCCGCCAGCACCGGTGCGAGCTCGCGGATCAGCGCGATGCCCAGCACGTCGACGATGAAGGCGTCGGCACCGAACTTGCGCAACTGCTGCGACATCAGGTAGGCCAGCACCACGCCGATCAGGAAACCCACCAGCGCGGTGATCGGCAAAGCCGTCGCACCGATACGGTAGAGCTGGCCGGACACGTCGCGCCAGGGGCCGAGCCGCGGCGCCCTTAGCAGACGCCCGAGGTCGAGCAGCAACTGCCCGATCAAGGCCACCAGGTCACGCGAGTGGTCGACCACCTTGTAGACCACCTCCCCCAGTGCCAGAAAACGCTGCAGTGGCGTCATGGACTGCGCTGGCGGCGGCGTCACCGTGTAACGGGCAACCCGCTCCAGCATGGCGCGTTGCGCCGCCGAAGTGCGCACCTCGTTCGGCCATTGCCGCCCCCAGGCGTTCCAGACGACCTGCGCACCGGTATGGTCTATGCGCTCGAGTGCGCGCAGATCCCAGTGGGCCTGGCCGCGCGCCTGCAAGGAGATCGCGTCGAAAGCGCGCGAGACCTCCAGCCAGGCACCTGGCTGGGCCAGGGCCGCGGCCGACCAGCTGCCGTGCAAGCTCAGCACCTGCCCGTTGGGGCCGGACGCGCTGCGCAGCTGCGGACGGGTCTCTTGCATGGAACGGGACTCGAAGAAGAACTTGTAACAAGGATCGGGTCTACCCATCGATCGTACCCGCAGTCCGCGCGGGCATCATCCGCCGCGCGCGCCGGACCGGCTTGCCATGCGCCGGGAGGCCCGCAGAATCCGGCCCAACCGGGGGTAAATCCTGATGTCCGACCCCCCTTGGACGATGTACATTCACCCTACTCGAATGGCGCCGCATGCGGCGACCGGCCTGAGGACCCTGGAGACGATGACAATACGGTGACCGACACCCATAAGCCGGCACCACCCGTGAAGGCGCTGGCAAACCCAGCGCCTTTTCTTTTTCAGCGGTGCATCACGGCGCAGCGCCAGGCCAGGGCATGTCGGCCACCAGGCGTGGCGTGCCGATCGGTGCGCTGGCCTGCCCCATCCGCATCGCCGCCATGTCTTCCTCGCTCGGATACTGGCCCATCAGCCAGTAATCGAACACCCGGCGCGCGATCGGCGCCGCCGATGCCGCGCCGAATCCGGCATTCTCGACAATCACCGCCACCGCGATCTTCGGGTCGGACGCGGGTGCATACGCCATGTACAAGGCATGGTCGCGCCGGCGTTCCTCCATCTTGGACGCGTTGTACTTGGCGCCGGCCGCAATACCCACGGCCTGCGCCGTTCCGGTCTTGCCGGCCGAACTGTAGGACGCGCCGGCAAACACCCGGGTCGAGGTGCCCTCGGTGGTCACCGCGGCCAGTGCACGCTGGATCGTCGCAAGATGCTCCGGCCGGTAGCCCAGGTCCTGCGCCGGAGCCGGTGGCACCGGCACCCGGGTCCGGCTCACCGAATCCTGGGTTCCGATGACAAGTTGCGGCTTGCGCTTGATGCCATTGTTGGCAACGATCGCCGTCGCCTGGGCCAGCTGCAGCATCGTGAAGGTGTTGTATCCCTGCCCGATCCCCAGCGAAATGGTTTCGCCGGCATACCACTTCTGCTGGTCTGCCCGCTTGTAATACGCCGTCTTCCAGGCCTTGCTCGGCAGGATGCCGCGCGACTCGCCGAAGATGTCGATACCGGTCAACTGCCCGAAACCCAGTGGCGCCATGAAGTCATGGATCGCATCGACACCGAGTTCATTGGCCAGCGAGTAGTAATAGACGTTGCTCGACTTCACGATCGACACATGCATGTCGACCGCGCCCAGCCCATGGTCGCCGTGGCTGCGGAACTGGTGTCCGGCAAAGGTCCAGGTGCCGTTGTCCTGCACGATGGTGCCCGCCGAACGTTTGCCGGTGTGCAAGGCCGCCAGCGCCATGAACGGCTTGTAGGTCGAACCCGGCGGGTAGGTGCCGCGCAAGGCACGGTTGAGCAGCGGCTTGTCGATCGATTCGTTCAGCGCCTGCCAGCTTTCGTAATCGATACCGTCCACGAACAGGTTCGGGTCGAAGGTCGGCTTGCTCACCAGCGCCAGCACCTCGCCGGTCTTGGGGTCGAGGGCAACCAGCGCGCCGCGGCGGTTGCCGTACAGGTCCTCGATCAGTTTCTGCAGCCGGATGTCGATCGACAACACCACCGTGTCGCCCGGCGTCGAGGGACTGCTCGAAAGCTTGCGCACCGCCCGCCCGCCCGCCGAGGTTTCCACCGAGTCGACGCCGGTCGTGCCATGGAGCTGGCTCTCGAAGCTCTGCTCCACGCCCAGCTTGCCGATGTACTCGGTGCCGCGGTAATTGGCCGCGCTCTCCGAATCATCGAGCTTGTCCTTCTCGGCCCGGTTGATGCGGCCGATGTAACCGATCACATGGCTGCCCAGTTCGCCGTACGGGTAGTTGCGAAACAACCGGGCCTTGAGCTCGACGCCGGCAAACCGGTAACGCTGGGCCACGAACCGCGCCACCTCGTCGTCGTCGAGTTTGGTGCGGATCGGCAGCGACTCGAAGCTGCGCGACTCGTCCTGCAGCTTCTTGAAGCGGCGTCGGTCGCGCGGCGTGATCTCGACGAGTTCCGCCAGCGCGTCGATGGTCTGCTCCAGGTTGGCCACCCGTGATGGCGTGATCTCCAGCGTGTAGGCGGAGTAATTGTTCGCCAGCACGATGCCGTTGCGGTCCAGGATCTGGCCCCGGTTCGGCACCACCGGCACCACCGCGGTGCGGTTGCTTTCTGCCTGCGCGCGCAGATCGTCGTGGCGCACCACCTGCAACACCACCAGCCGACCGACCAGCAACAGGAAACACAGCGCGACGACCACGCCGACGACAAACACGCGCAGGCGAAACCTCGCCAGGTCGGCTTGCACGTTGCGCAGTTCGGTCATCGGCTTGTTTCTCCGCAGGTCCGGTTCAGGCGTATCGCCTCACAGTGGCCGATTCGCATCCGGGTCGGGCGCACGGCGCTGCGGCGCCAGCAACATCACACTGGCAACCGGCCACAACAGCGACTCGATCACCGGGGACAGGAACATGGAGAAGCCGGGGAAATCGCCGCCGGCGAGCATTTTCGCGCCCAGGCCGATGATCTGCGCCGTCAGGAACAAGGGTAGCACCTGCAGCGCCTGCGAGGGAACCGAAAACCACAACAGGCGGCGGTGAATGGTGATCGCCAGGAAACTCAGCACGGTATAGGCCAGCGCATTGGCACCCATCAGGCCGGCCTGGTGCACGTCCAGACACAGGCCGAAGACGAATGCCGCACCGATGCCGACCCGCTGCGGCTGGTGCACGCTCCAGAACACCAGCACCAGCGCCAGGATGTCCGGCACCCAGGGCGCGCGCCCCCAGAAACCGATGTTCTGCAGCATGTTGAGCAGCAGCGCGGCGATCAGGGTGCCCCAGATGAACAGTGGATTGGCTGGCAACAGCAACTGCTGGCCCCGGCGCATGATCATGGCGACTCCCCCATCTGCGCGTTCCTCATTTGCGTGCTGCCGCCGATGCGGCGGACAAGGCCGGCGCCACCGGACGTGCCTCGATCTGGCTGGCCACCGGTTGCAGCACCATGACATGGGTGGTGCCGGACACCTGCGCCAGTGGCGTCAGGCTGATGCGCGCAAACACCGATTCGCTGCGCCGCTGCACCTGGTTGACCCGGGCCACCGCCAGGCCGGGCGGATACACGCCGTCGACACCGCTGGTGGACAACATGTCGCCGATCTGCACGTCGGTATCGGCCGGCGTGAAGCGCAGTTCCAGCCCGCCGGCGGCCGAGGTGAGATCGCCGAACGCGACCCCGCGCACGCCGGTGCGGGTATTGAGCACCGGTATCGCCTGGTCGCCGTCGATGATCAATGTGACCTCGCTGATCGGCCCGTAGACCCGCGTAACCTGCCCCAGCACGCCAAAGCCGTCGATCACCGGCGAGCCGGCGACCACGCCGTGCATCTGGCCGCGGTCGATGATGATCTTGCGGCTGAACGGATCAGCCGCGTCATACAGGACCTGCGCTGCCATCGCCGGCGCACTGATGCGCTGGCGCAGATCGAGCAACTGGCGCAGCCGCTCGTTCTCCAGCCGCAGCTGCTCCGCCTCCTGCGCCTTGAGCGACTGCTGCGTCAGCGTCATGCGCATGGCTTCGGTGCTGGCCTGCGCCGAAGCCAGGCTCTGAAAATAACCCGAGCCGCCACGGACCCAGTTGACCGGCTGCATCACCAGCCACTGGACCGGATACAACACCTCGGCAATCACCGCGCGCAGCGGGCGCACGAAGCTGTAGCGGACGTCGGCCACCATCAGGAACAGCGCCAGCGCGCTGCACAAAGTCAGCTTGGACAACGCCGACCAGCCCTGGCGAAACAGGGGTGGCGGAGTTCGGTCGAGGGTTCCAAGCGGCATGGCGGCCTATTGTCTCTTGTCCCGGTGCCGGATCGACCGGCGCGTCGCGCAGGCCGCGTGGCTGCGGGCGGCATCACGTCCGGGCTGCGGGTGCGAACCCCAGCCTGAAGCGACCCGCCCGTTTACCGGACCGGGATCGGCGCGAGACACACGCCGTGTGTCAGCGCCCTTGGTCAGACCCCCGCTTATTCGGTAGTGAAGATCGAGACCATGCGGTCCCAGTGGTCCAGCGCGATGCCGCAACCGCGTACGACGCAGGTCAGCGGGTCTTCCGCCACCAGCACCGGCAGGCCGGTTTCCTCGGCCAGCAGCCGGTCGAGGTCGCG
>JBFJZP010000162.1:0-6673 GCA_041622095.1 Burkholderiaceae bacterium
GAATCCGTCACTGCGATGAAGGAAAAACGCGCCGGCGATTTCCCCGACCTGGCCACGCTGCAGCGCTTCGAGGACATGGGCCGCTGACGCAGGCGCAGACTGCGCCGCAGCCGGCCGCCTACTGCCGCGCCATGCGCACGTTGCGCGGCAAGGGCTGCGGCGCACTGGTGCGAAACGGGTTGATGTCCAGCCCGCCACGGCGGGTGTAGCGCGCATAGACCGCCAGCTTCGTCGGCTTGCAGCGGCGCCAGATATCCATGTGGATGCGCTCCACACACTGCTCGTGGAATTCGTTGTGGTTGCGATAACTCACGATGTACCGGAGCAGGCCCTCCTGGTTGATCTGCGGCCCGCTGTAACTGATCTGCACGCTACCCCAGTCCGGCTGCCCGGTCACCAGGCAGTTGCTCTTGAGTAGCCGGCTGCACAAGGTCTCCGTCACCGGTTGCTGCTCGGTATCGGCATGCAGCAGCTCGGGCGCCGGCGTGTATTGCGTGCATTCCACGTCGAGCCGGTCCAGGTTGAGGCCGTCGAGTTCATGCACCGGCTCGCGGTCGAACATTTCGGGCATCAGGATGCGCACACCCACGCCGCTGCCCTGCACCGGCGCGCCGCGCCACAAGGCCTCGTTCAGGTCCTTGCGCAGGCAGGCCTGCACCGCGTCGACGTCGTCGAACTGCGTGTTGTTGAAGCTGCCCAGGTAGAGCTTGAACGACTTGCTCTCGACGATGTTCGGCGTCTCGCACGGCACGGTGAAATGGCCCAGCGCCACCTGCGGCTTGCCGCGCCGGTTCAACCAGCCCAGTTCGAACGC
The DNA here is from genome assembly GCA_041622095.1 of Burkholderiaceae bacterium. Classification (GTDB taxonomy): domain Bacteria; phylum Pseudomonadota; class Gammaproteobacteria; order Burkholderiales; family Burkholderiaceae_C; genus CAISIP01. The sequence goes on from JBFJZP010000162.1 coordinate 815, forward strand.
GGTCCACAGGTCGGCACCGAGAAACGGCAAGGCGGCGCCGACACCGATCTCGCTGCGGTTGGGCGCACGGGCAATCGGGTACAGCTGCGACGCATCGTAATGGTCGGGATAAGCCGACGTCTTGCCCAACTGGGATTGTTCGGGGGTCATCATGCGAAAAATATCCTCTCAGCGATGCGCCAGCAGAAACGGCGCCATGTGGGGCATCAGCCGATCGACCACGCCCTGGGCCAGGTCATGGCCCATGCCCTCGATCGCGGCAAAACGCGCGCCGGGAATACGCCGCGCCGTGTCCTGCCCATGCGCCAGCGGCAACAGCGGGTCGGAATGGCCATGCAAAACCAGCGTGGGTTTGCCGATGCCGGTCAGCGCCTGGGCACGGCCGGTGTCGGCGGCAATTGCCACCATCTGGCGCAGGGTGCCGGCCGGGTGGTAGCTGCGATCCACCGTCATGGAGATGTGTTGCACCAGCTCCGCCTCGTCGGTCGGAAATCCCGGGCTGCCGATTGCCTGGAACAGCCGCACGTAGTGCGCAACCACCGCGTCACGCGAGGCATTGGCCGGCCGGCTGAACAACACCCGCATCAGCCGGGGGTCGGCCTGCGGCAGGTCGCGCGCGCCACTCGAACTCATGATGCTGGTCAGGCTGGCCACCCGCTGCGGCGCGGCCAGCGTCAAACGCTGCGCAATCATGCCGCCCATGCTCACCCCCACCACATGGGCCTTGGCCACGCCGAGCGCGTCGAGTACGCCGACCGCATCGGCCGCCATGTCCTGCAGCGTATAGGGCGGGCGCAGCGGCAAGCCAAGCCGGTGCTTGAGGCCGGCCCACAGGACATTGGGCGTTCCGAGCTGGTCGAAGTGTTGCGACAGGCCGATGTCCCGGTTGTCGAAGCGGATCACGCGGTAGCCGGCATCCGCCAACTGCTGCAGCACGGCCGCCGGCCAGGCCACCAGTTGCAGGCCCAGGCCCATGATCAGCAATACCACCGGCCGGGTGTCGCCGGCGCCGGTGCTGCTGTCCTGTACTTCGATATCGATTCCGTTGGCCCTGACCTTCATGTTGCTCCTTGCTCGCCACAGGTCACGCCGGCATTGCCGGCGCCCCGCATGGCCCTATGCGTCTCAGGTGGGTGCAGCGCGCCGAAAAACCAGCCGATCCGGCGCCGATACCTGCCGGTCCAGCGCGTAACCCTCGGCGTCGAAACCCTCGAGCTGCCGCACCTGTGTCGCGCGGGTGCGGATCACATGGCGCGCCATCAGGCCGCGCGCGCGCTTGGCCATGAAGCTGATCACCTTGTGCCGTCCGTCGCGCAACTCTTCGAACACGCACTCCACCACCCGCGCCTTCAAGGCCTTGCGGTCCACCGCCTTGAAATACTCCTGCGAGGCCAGGTTCACTACGACCGGGTCGGGATCGCCGGCCAGGCGCTGGTTGAGGTATTGCGACAGGCGGTCGCCCCAGAACTGGTACAGGTTGGCGCCGCGCTCGTTGGCCAGCCGGGTCTTCATCTCCAGCCGGTAGGGCTGCATGCGGTCGAGTGGCCGCAACACGCCATACAGGCCGCTGAGCATGGCCAGGTGCTGCTGCGCCCAGTCCAGGTCGTCGGCGCTGAGCGATCGCGCATCCAGGCCGCCATAGACATCGCCGTCGAAGGCCAGCACCGCCTGGCGCGCGGTCTGCTGCGGCACCTCGCGCCGCCAGGCCTTGTAACGCGCCACGTTCAGTTGCGCCAGGTCGTCGCTGAGGTCCATCAACTCGGCAATCTGCGCCGGCTTGAACTTGCGCAGTTCGCGGATCAGCCGGACGGATTCGGACACAAACAGCGGCGCGCTGTGCGGCAGTTCGGGCAAGGGGGTTTCATAGTCCAGCGACTTGGCTGGCGAGAGCAACAACAACATGGGCGGGGATCAACCTTTCGGGGCGATTATCCCTGCCGCCTGCCGCGGCGCGGTGCCAGGCACCGCAAGACCCTGCGTCAGCGCGACCGCAGCAGCGCCTCGATCGTCTCCTGCACCGCCAGCGCCTCCGCATAACTCGGCAGTTCATGCCGGTCGCCTTCGATCAGGGCGACCCATTGGTTCAGCTGCCGGGACTGCCCGGCTTCGCGCAACATGTCGGGTTCACCCAGTGTCTCGACCTCGCCGCCGCGGCGCAGGCGCAACAGGCCGTACCAGTCGCGCAGCACGATCGCACCCTGCTCCGCACGCCAGACCATCTCGTTGTGGTCCGCAACCGGCACCGCAGCATCCACCTTGGCCGTCACCTGCACCGGCACCTCGGACGCGCTCAGGTTCGATTTCAATGCGGTCTCCGCACCCTGGCCATGGGTTGGATACGAGACCGCACTGTCCCAGACCGTGGCCGGACCCAGCACCCGCTGCAGCACGAAGATGAAGTGCGACAACACCTCACGCGTAAAGCCGCCTTCGGTGCGCATCGACAACCACTCGCCGGCCGCGGCCTGCCAGGGGCGTGGCCAGGCGGCGAAGTCCAGTGCGATGCGCACATCGCGCAAAGCCCCCAGGGGTTTGGCCGAGTCGGCGCCGAAGGTCTGCTGCAACAAGGCCAGGCCGGCCGACGAGGCCAGCGAGTAATTGACCGCCGCCCGGTGCCCGCCTTCGTCGATGCGCCGGATCACCCGGCGCGCAGCATCGAAATCCACCGTCAGGGGTTTTTCGCAGAACACCGCCAGCCCCGCATCCAGCGCGGCCTGGCTCAGCGCCATGTGCGCGGCAGGTGGTGTGGCGATGTACACGCTGTGCAGCCCGTCGCCGCGGATCAGTTCCTCGGCGCTGTGTGCGGCACGTACCTCTGAATGCCGCGCCTGGGTCAGGCCCAAGGTGTCGGGGTTGGCATCCCAGACCAGCGTGGCCCGCAGCCGCGGGTGGACCTTGATGCGGTCCAGCATGCGCTGGCCCATCACGCCCAGTCCTATCACACCGACATTCAATCGGTCCGGCATGCAATTTCCCTGTTACTGTTTTTACGCAGGATACAGGCCGAAACCGTCACACGTCCATACCTGACACATCGCGTTACCAGCCGGATCCGGTCTGCCTGGCGACTGCGGCCGGTGAGGTCCGGCCTTATTTCAGGTCCGCGGCCAGCGACGCCAGGGTCTCGGGGGCCAGCATCACATGGGCCGGGTAATGGGTATGGTCGCAGCCGAGCTTGACGGCGGCGCCGGCCTTGACCGCCGCCGCCATCGCCGGCGTGAGCTCGAAACGCACGAAATGAACCGCCGAGGTCTTCTCGTCGTTTTCGCGTTCCAGGTCCTCGTCGGCAATCGCATACACCCGCGCCATGCCCTCGACCTCGACGAACATCCGGTCTTCCACACCGATCAGCCGCGCCAGTTCGCGTTTGCGCTCGTTGACGTCGGGGTACTCGATCAGCATCGTCGCCTTCCAGTTGCTGCCATCGGGCACCAGCGGCGCGTAGGCCTCGATCTCCTGCAGGATGCCTTCTTCCTCGAATATCTTCTCGATCCGAAGCATCTCCTGGATCTGGTAGCGGATCGTCATCTCGCTCTCGAACTGCAGGCGGATATGCTCGCCCAGCGGGACCGAGCGCAGCTTGCGGTGCGTCATGACGTCTGCCTTGTGCGCCTTGCGGTACTTGCTGTAGGCCTCCAGGCTCATCAGGCTGTCGGGGGTGATGTTTCCGGTCAGTTGCATGTGACTCTCCTGTATCGATCGGTAAGGCGTTTACTTCAGGCCGTAGGCTTCACGCACCAGCGTCAGCGGGTGTTTCTGCGGCACGGCGCCGAGCTGGTTGACTTCGAAACCCTGGGCAATATGGTGGCCGCCGAGCGGGCAGTCGGAACTGATCACGTCCGGCGCCCCGCCGTCCTTGTGGTTGGCCATGGCCTTGAACAGCGGCTTGCCGATCTTCATCGCCATCGGATGGGTCGCCTTCTTCACCCCATAGGTTCCGGCATGGCCGGAGCATCGCTCATGGGTGTGCACGCTGGTGCCGGGGATCATCTTGAGCATCTCCTCGGTCTTCTTGCCGATGTTCTGCACCCGGCCATGGCAGGGAATCTGGTAACTCACCTTGCCCAGCGCATGCGGGAACTCGGTCTTGAGCAGGCCGTCGCGCTTGCGCGCCATGAAGTACTCGAACGGGTCCCACATCGCGTCCTGCACCAGCTTGACCTCGGCGTCGTCCGGGTACATCAGCGGCAGTTCCTGCTTGAACATCAGCGTGCAACTGGGCACCGCGCTGAGGATGGCGAAACCGTCGCGTGCGTAGTTGGCCAGGATCGGTATGTTGACTTCCTTGTTGTCATTGACCGACTGCAGGTCGCCGAGTTCGAGCTTGGGCATGCCGCAGCATTTCTCCTTCTCGACCAGCACATACGGCACCTGGTTGTGGTCGAGCAGCTTGAGCAGGTCGAGTCCGATACCCGGCTCGTTGTAGTTCACGAAACAGGTGGAATAGATCACCACCTTGCCCGGCGTCTTCTCGCCATCGACCACCGGATATTCCTTGCCCTGGGGCGCGGCAGAGCGGAACTTCTTCTTCGCCAGGTCCGGCAACCAGGCATCCTTGTGCACGCCCAGGCCTTTTTCCATCAGCGCGCGTGCCGGCTTGGTGTGATTGACAGCGTTGACCGCCTGCACCACGACCGGAATGCCGGCCAGGCTGCCATGCACATCGGTCGATGCCAGCAACTGCTCGCCAAAGCCGACTTGGCCTTTCTTGAACTTGATCGCCTTGGCGCGCAGCATCGTGTGCGGAAAGTCCAGGTTCCACTCATGCGGCGGAACATAGGGACACTTGGTCATGTAGCACAGGTCGCACAGGTAACACTGGTCGACGACCTTCCAGTAGTCCTTCTTGTCGACGCCGTCGACCTCCATGGTCTTGCTCTCGTCGACCAGGTCGAATAGCGTGGGAAACGATGCGCACAGGCTGACGCAACGCCGGCAGCCGTGGCAGATGTCGAAGATGCGCTCGAGTTCCTTGAACGTGGCGGCTTCGTCGTAGTAGTCGGCGCCCTTCCAGTCGATCGGATGCCGGGTGGGCGCTTCGAGATTGCCTTCTTTCGCCATTTTGTCCTCGTATCTTTTTCTTGCCGGGGCTCAAGCAAGCGGTCATGCAGACACCGCTTGCTTCAACCAGCCGCCTTGCGGGGCGGCCGGGGCGGGTCACGCCACGCGGTTACCCGCGTTGCGCGACACCGTCATCAATCCACCAGTTCGGTCAGTGCCTTGGCGTAGCGGTTTGCGTGGCTGCGCTCCGCCTTGGCCAGGGTCTCGAACCAGTCGGCGATTTCGTCATGACCTTCCTCGCGGGCGGTCTTGGCCATGCCGGGGTACATGTCGGTGTACTCATGGGTCTCGCCGGCCACCGCGGCCTTGAGGTTGTCACGGGTTGCGCCGATCGGCAGGCCGGTGGCCGGGTCGCCACACTGCTCAAGCCACTCGAGGTGACCATGGGCATGACCGGTTTCGCCTTCGGCAGTGGAGCGGAACAGCGCTGCCACGTCGTTCTGGCCTTCGATGTCGGCCTTGTTCGCGAAGTACAGGTAACGGCGATTGGCCTGGGACTCGCCTGCGAAGGCGGCCTTCAGGTTTTCTTCCGTTTTGGAGCCTTTGAGTGCTGCCATGGGTATCTCCTTGTATTGAGGGTTGAACAAACACATCTGCTTCAAACCGCTTCGAACGGCTCGAAGAGCGTTACAGGGTAACCCGTCAAGCGGCATGGGTCTAATTGGCACATTCAATGGTATGGATTCAGTCTGGCTATCGGAGGCGCGATATTGATAACGGTTCTCAAAAACCTGGCCAACACCCGGTCGGCATGAATCAGCGCACAGCCTTGCGGGCTGCGCCAGGTCATGCCGCAGC
>JBFJZP010000163.1:0-6657 GCA_041622095.1 Burkholderiaceae bacterium
CCTGCGGCGTCGTCAGCCCGGTGCGCTCGCAGTACTGGCGAATATAGGCATCTTCGGTCGGGATGCCCAGGCTTTGCACGTCCAGCCCGCCAATGCCGCGAAACGCGCCGGGCGGGATATGCCAGGCCATGCAGTGGTAGCTGAAGTCGGCCAGCGGATGTCCCAGCGTGGACAGCTCCCAGTCCAGTACCGCCAGCACCCGCGGTTCGGTCGGGTGAAACATCAGGTTGTCGAGCCGGTAGTCGCCATGCACGATGCGGGTCATGCCGGCATCCCGGGCGCCGTCGGGAATATGCTGCGGCAGCCATTCGATCAGCCGGTCCATGGCGTCGATCGGTTGCGTGATCGAGGCTGCGTATTGCCTGCTCCAGCGACCGATCTGGCGTTCGAAATAGTTGCCCGGCTTGCCGTAGTCCGCCAGGCCGTGGCGCGCCGGATCGACGCTGTGCAGCGCGGCAATCACCCGGTTCATCTCGTCGTAGATCGCACCGCGTTCATCCCGCGACATGCCCTGGAGCGACTGGTCCCACAACACCCGGCCCTGGACGAACTCCATCAGGTAGAACGCGCGACCGATCACCGACTCGTCCTCGCATAGGACAAACATCCGGGCCACCGGTACATCGGTGCCGTGCAATGCATGCATGACCCGGTATTCGCGTTCGATCGCATGGGCCGAGGGCAGCAGCTTGGCCACCGGGCCCGGCTTGGCGCGCATCACGTAGCTGCGCGCCGGGGTTACCAGCTTGTAGGTCGGGTTGGACTGGCCTCCCTTGAACATCTCGACCTGCAACGGACCGGCGAACCCGTCCAGGTTGGCGTCAAGCCAGCGCGACAAGGCGGCGACATCGAACCGGTGCTTGTCGCTGACCGCCCCGGTTCCCTCGAAATGGCTGTAATCGGTCATGCGGTCCTGTTGTCCTTGAAGTGTCTCAGTGATCGGCCTCGACGATACGCATCAGCGCGGCGCAGTTGCGCACGATCAATCCGCCGGTCTCGATGCGGATGCTTTCCTCGCGCTCCATGGCCTTGAGTTCCTGGTTCACGCGCTGGCGTGACGCACCCAGCAACTGGGCCAGTTCTTCCTGCGCCAGATGCAGGCTGATGCGCATCTCCTTGGCGTTGTCCAGGCTGGCCACGCCGTAGCTGCGCACCAGGTGCAGCAGCTGCTTGGCCAGACGGGCGCGCAGCGGCAGCGTGTTGAGGTCTTCGACCAGGCCGTACAGCTGCCGGATGCGGCGCGCATTGAGCCGCAGCAAGGCCTCGTACAACTCCACATGCTGCGACAGGATCTTCATCAGGTCGGCCCTGGCGACACACAACACGCTGCAGTCGCCATGGGCGTAGACGTCGTGGGTGCGCCGGTCGCCGTCGAAAATCGCCACATCGCCCATCCAGATGCCCGGCTCGACATAGGTCAGCGTGATCTGCTTGCCGGAGATCGAGGTCGAACTCACGCGCACCGCGCCCTTGGCGCAGGCAATCCACTCCTCTGGCGGGTCGCCACGGGCGCAGATCAGATCGCCGTTCTGGAATCGTTTGACGTAGGCACATCGCAGGATGTCATGGCGCAGCGAAGGGGACAAGGAACTGAACCAGCGACCGGAGTTGATCGCTGCACGTTCTTCAATGGTAAGGATAGGCTCGTCCATGGTCTGTCGTGTGGGTGACTGGCGGACCGACCGATTGTCGCGCGGGCGACGCGGCCCGCGGCATCAAAAGACCGGGCGAGGGCGGTGCACTCATCGCAAAGGCGCTCAGGCCTCCTCGTGCAGCAGGCTCAGCCCGATCGCGCCGCGCCGACGCAACCAGGGGCTGGGACGGTAGCGCGGGTCGCCATAAACCGTCTGCATGTTGAACAGGACTTCGAGCACATTGGTCGGGCCGACCAGGTCGCCCAGCGCCAGCGGGCCCATCGGGTAACCGAGCCCGAGCCGCACGGCCGTCTCCAGGTCGGCCGGCGAACAGATCGCCTGCTGGCACATGTCGCTGGCAATGTTGACGATGGTGGCGACAACCCGCTGGGTCACGAAGCCGCCGCTGTCACGGATCACGCTGACCGCCTTGCCGTCACGTGCAAACAAGGCATGGGCGGCGTCGCGCATGTCGGACCGCGTCGCCGGATTGGTCGCCAGCACCCGGCGCCGGGTGCTCGCGTCGTCCATCAACATGTCGATGCCCACGGTACGCGACGGGTCGAGCCGTTCGACAACCGCCACCGTCGTGACGTCGAAGCCCAGCGGCGCGACCAGCGTCAATGCCTCCGGCGAGGGGTTTTGCCCGGTCTCGATGCGGGCATCGAGGTTCTTGAGCAATTGCAGCAGCTCGATGCGGCGCGCGGCCCGCGGCGACACCCACACCGGCGGCATGTCGTCGACCTGGGGCGTGGCCGGCTCCGCAGGCAACTGGGCCGCTCCGTTGTCGTAGCGGTAAAAACCCTGGCCGACCTTCTTGCCGAGCATGCCGCCAGCCAGGCGCTGCGCGGTGATGACGCTTGGACGGTAGCGCGGCTCTTCGTAATACTGCCGGTAGACCGATTCCATGACCGGGTGGGACACGTCCAGCGCGGTCAGGTCCATCAGCTCGAACGGACCGAGCTTGAAACCGACCTGGTCGCGCAGGATGCGGTCGATGGTGGCGAAATCGGCAACCTTTTCGCCGGCAATACGCAGGGCCTCGGTACCGTAGCCGCGCCCCGCATGGTTGACGATGAAGCCGGGTGTGTCGGCCGCCTGCACCGGCGTATGGCCCATCTGCTGGACGAATTCCGTGAGTCGTTCACATACCGGTGCGTCGGTGCGCAGGCCGGCGACGACCTCGACCACCTTCATCAAGGGCACCGGATTGAAGAAATGCAGTCCGGCAAAGCGCTCTGGTGTCTTGAGCCGAGCGCCAATTGCGGTGATCGACAAGGACGATGTGTTCGTTGCGAGCACGGCGTCGGGCCCGACGATATCTTCCAGTGCCGCGAACAGCGTGGCCTTGACGTCGAGTTTCTCGACAATGGCCTCGACCACCAGGTCGCTGCCGGCCAGCGCCGCCAGGTCGCCGGCGCATGCGAGTCGCGATTTGAAAAGTTCGTTCTGCGCCGCGTCCAGGCGGCCTTTTTCCAGCAACCGGTCCCATTGCGCGAACAATTCCGTTCGCGCCCGTTCGCTGGCTCCGGACTGGGTGTCGTACAGCAGGACCTGGCTTCCGGCCTGCGCGGCCATTTGTGCGATGCCACGCCCCATGGCGCCGGTGCCGATGATGGCGGTGGTTTGAAATGTTGCTTGCATGCCGCAGATTATTCACTGAATCGCGCTGGCGCCCGAGGCTTGCCCTGGCAACAGGCTCCTCGGCCGCCGCTGTCATCGGATCTGGCGACCGGCCAGCGCCTGTGCCAGAGGCGGCTTCGAAGCTGGCCAAGCCGGCGCGGGCAGAGGCCGGGATCTGCATGTGCCAGGCCCCGTGGCGAGGTGTTGGCGCGGCCTGAGCACCACACGGGCAGACCGGTAATTGGCGCGTGTGCGCAACAGCTTGGCGGCGGGAGATTGCGGCTGAGGCACAATCGTGTCGGTTCGCAGGCGCGCTCAGGGTGTGTGGTGAGCGGCAACTGTCGCAGCCGGACCCGACGCCCCGGTATTCCTTCTTCAGGTGACTATCGACTCAGACCGATGCAAATTGCTCAATTCCTGACCGCCTTTCCGAAGCGATCGCTGGCAACGCTGGTTCTGTTGGGGGCGCTGGAAAGTCAGGCACTGACGCTGGGTCGGATCCAGGGCGCAGCCCTGATCGGCCGTCCGCTGGCCGTCTCCATCGGTGTGCAGTTCGATCCGGGTCAGAACCTGACCACTTCCTGCTTCGAGGCCGACGTGTTCCATGGCGACACCCGGCAGGACCCGGCCCGTGTGCGGGTCCGGCTCGAGACCGCCTCGTCCGGGCAAGGCCATGTGCTGCGGGTGAACTCCGACAATGCGGTCAACGAGCCGGTCGTCACGGTCTACCTGCGCGCCGGGTGTGCGCAGATGCTGAGCCGCCGCTATGTGATGTTGGCAGACCTCGTCAGTGAACAGGCTGCGCCGGTGCCGCAGGTGGTCGCGGTGCCGCTGGTCGTGCCGACGCCGTCAGTTGCGTCCACCCCATCAACTTCGTCGGCCCCATCGATCGTTTCCGGGGCCGGCACATCGACGCTTGCGGCCAGAGCACCGGAAACCGGCGGCGCGGGTTCCGCCGCTGCGCCGCAGTCGGCGCCCAGGGCCGCCGCGCGACCGGCTCCGACCGCCCGGCCCGCAGCGCGGAAGCCGGCGCCGGCCCCGGCCAAGGTGGCTGCCACCGCGCCGGCGGCAGCCCGTAGTACCCCGGAGGAGAAGCCGCGGGCCGCCCGTGCGACCGGTCAGTCGCGCTTGCGGCTCGATCCGCTGGAATTGTTGTCCGAACGTGTGGCGACGCTGGAGTCTGTCACCGCCAATGCGCCGGTCGAGGTCGCAGAGCGCGAGGCGCGTGATGCGCAGCGACTCGACAGCCTGGAGGCCAGCGTCAAGACGCTGGTGGCGCTGGCGGCGAAGAACGAAGCCACCTTGCTCGACCTGCGTACCCGGCTGGAGCGGGCGCAGGCGGAGCGTTACAACAACCCGGTGGTCTACCTGTTGCGGGAACTGCTGCTGGCCAGCCTGCTGGCGATCGCTTATCTGCTGGCGCGTTCGGGTCGCCGTGCGCACCAGGCGCCGGCCGGCAATTGGTGGGATGGGTCGGCTGCGGGGCAGGCGGCCATGCCGTCGGGCGCAAGCGCTGCCGCAGCAGCGCCCGCCATGATGGCGCAGACACCCGACCGTGGGCTCGATTCCGGCCTGTCGGCAATCTCCGAACCTTCTCCGCTGTCGCCGGATGTGGCGGTGGCACGGCCCGACATGGCCGAAGCGGCGCCGCAAACCCTGCCGATGACCCAGGGCATGGCGATGCGCCAGGCTGGGGCGGCATCCGCGTCGACGCCGGTGGACGTCAGCCTGGTCGAAATGAGCGAGTCGACATTCGATCGCCTGATGCAATCCGGGTCGGCCCACAGCGCAGTGCGCAAGCCGCGTGAGGACGATAACCCGTCGCTCAGCCCGCAGCCGGCTGCGCCGTCCGAGTCGCGAACCGGCAGCGTGCGCCAGCGCATCGATTCGGACGAAGCAATCGATGTCCGGCAGCGGGCGGAATTCTTCGTGTCGCTGGGGCAGACCGATCAGGCAGTGCAGGTGCTGGAGGCCCGCATCGCGCAGGACAAGACTACTTGCCCGCAGGCGTTTCTGGACCTGTTGCAGCTGTTCCACTCGCTCGGCCTGAAAGCCGACTACCAGCAGCTTCGCGCGGATTTCAGCCAGATCTTCAATGCGCAGGTGCCGGAGTTCGCGGCGTTTGACGATGAAGGCCGCGACCTGGAGGACTATCCGGGCACGGTGGACCGCCTGATAGCGGTCTGGGAGCGTCCTTCGGCGCTCGATGTACTCGAACATCTGTTGTATCGCCAGGAGGGCGACACCGCGCACCAGCCCTTCGATCTGGCCGGCTTTCGCGACCTGTTGATGTTGTATGCGGTCGCCCAGGCGGCACGCGCCGGCGATACGCCGGCACCCGGCGCAGAGTGGGCGCCCTCGGGCATGCCGCAGCAACTGGATATCGACCTGTCCGACCTGATGGACGCTCCGGAGCCGGAGCAAGCCGAGTTCAGCGCCACAGAGCCCCTGCAGACGCCGGCCGTTACGCCGCCGCGGGCGGTCAACCTGATCGATTTCGACCTGACCGAGATCCCGATCGACAACAACAAGAAGCCCGGCGGCAAGTCCTGATCCACGCCGATAGCCGCATCCGGCCCCGCAAGAGCGCTTCAGGGCTGCTGGCTGGCGGTGTGTTGACCGGCCGGCGCCGCCTTGCCCCGGCATCGGTCCGGCAACGAACGGGGCCGGGGCCTGTGCCCCGCGGCAGACCGCTCAGCGGCGTACCTGCAAGGCGCCGGGATTGACGATGTTGCTCGGCGTTCCGCGGATGAAGTTGACCACGTTGTCGAACGCTTCGCTGAACATGCGTTCGTAGTTCTCCTGCTCGACGTATCCGATATGGGGCGTGCATATGCAGTTCTCGATACGCAGCAAGGCATGGCCTTGCAGAATCGGTTCCGCCTCGAACACGTCCACTGCCGCCATGCCGGGCTTGCCCCGGTTGAGCGCGGCGATCAGGGCGTCCGGCTCGATCAGCTCGGCCCGTGAGGTATTGACCAGCAAGGCGGTGGGTTTCATCGCCGACAGGTCGTCCAGCCGCACCAGCGAGCGGGTTTCGTCGTTCAGGCGCACATGCAGGCTCAGGACGTCGCTGTCGGCGAACAGCGCCTCCCGGCTGTCGGCGATGGCGTAACCGTCCAGCGCCGCCTGTTGTCGGGATGGTTCGCGCCCCCAGACCATGACGTGCATGCCGAATGCCCGACCATATCCGGCGACCAGCTTGCCGATCCTGCCGTAACCCCAGATGCCCAGGGTCTTGCCGGCGAGTTGGCTGCCGATACCGAAATTCGCCGGCATCGACGCGGCTTTGAGGCCGGACTGTTGCCAGGCGCCATGTTTCAGGTTGCCGATGTACTGGGGCAGCCGGCGCATCGCGGCCATTACCAGGGCCCAGGTCAGTTCGGCGGTCGGCAGTGGC
>JBFJZP010000164.1:0-6642 GCA_041622095.1 Burkholderiaceae bacterium
GAGTTTGGGTTGGGTCTGCGCCGTCAGCACGCCTCGCTCGCGCAGTTCGGAGCGCAATGCCAGCAACACGTAGAACATCACGCCCACGCCGGCGATCGACTTGCTGGCGAAATCGCAGCCTGGCTGGTTCGGGTTGACGATCACGTCCGCCTGCGGCAAGGTGGCGGCAGGCAGGTGGTGGTCGGTCACCAGCACCTGCAAGCCCAGCGCCCGGGCATGCGCCACGCCGTCGATGCTGGCAATGCCGTTGTCGACGGTGATCAACAGGTCGGCGCCGCTGTCCTTGACCCGCTGCGCAATCGGCGCGGTCAGGCCGTAGCCGTCGCGCACCCGGTCCGGCACGATGTAGTCGACATGGCGCGCGCCGAGCAGGCGCAGGCCCCGGATGCCGACAGCGCAGGCGGTGGCGCCATCGCAGTCGTAATCGGCGACGATACACAGGCGCTTGTCGGCGGCGATCGCGTCGGCCAGCAGTTGCGCGGCCGCCTGTGCCCCGTGCAGGCTCGTGGGCGGCAACAGGCGCGCCAGCCCTTCGTCGAGTTCCTCCATGGCGCTGACGCCACGCGCCGCATACAGGCGCGCCAGCAGTGGATGTACGCCACCTTGCTCGAGGGCCCAGACGGCGCGGGGTGGAATGTCGCGGACAGTGATTTTCATAACAATGGGGTGAATTGTTGCAGCCTGGTGGGCTGAAACCGGCGCCGCAGCCGTTCAGGCCAGCCCACCGGTCGGGTCTCGAACACCAGCGCGTTGCGCTCCGAACACAGTATCAGGGTGGCGTCGCCTCCGGCCTGGACTTCGGCCAGCAGCGCGGCGCAGGCGGTACGGTCGATTTCCTGCCAGCTTCCGGCCCAGGCGGCCCAATCGCCTTGCAGCGCGCTGCGGCGCAGTCCATCGGCCAGCGTCGGGGCCGGCGCCGACGGCGGCGGGCCGGAAAAACTGCCACTGCCGCTGATCCAGAACGAATTGACCGCCTCCTGGCCGCGGGCCAGCCGTTCGTCGTTCACCGGATGGGTGTACAGCAGCATCTGCATTTCGTTCTGCAGCCGGCGCAGCGCCGGCTTGGTCGGCATCCAGCCACTGACGTCGACACCCAGCACCCGGTCGAGCGAGGCGCTGGCCAGGTCGGCCAGCAGCGGGCCGCTGGCCAGCCAGCGACCGGCGTCGTGGAACGCCAGCGCCATGCCGTCCTGCGCGAAATACGGAACCAGGGCCTGCATCAGCGCGCGCGACTCCTGTTCCTGCAGCGCCAGCGACTCCGGGTCGCGCATCAGGATGTGGCCGATGCCGATCTGCCAGTGCGCCGGTGTGATCCAGGCATGGGCCTGCTCGCCCGGCGCCTGGCCGGTTTGCGCCAGTTCCAGCGCGGCCCAGGGTATCCGGCCGTCCAAGGGCGTCAGGCCCAGCAGCCGCGCCAGCTGGTGTTCATGGGGGGGCGACAGGTCATTGGCCGAGCCGGCGATCGTCTGCGCCAGGCTCAGCTGGCGCAGTAATTGCGCCAGCCGGGGCAATTGCAGTGTGCTTGCGGCCTGCACACATCCGGTGTCGTTCACATGGGCATACGGGATCAGCAACTGCATCGGTCTATTGTCCCGGAAGTGGCCAGCGGGCTGCACCGGTCGGGGCGGGGTGCCACAATGCCGGCTGTTCGCACTTTTAACCTGGAAGAGTCACGCACCATGCGTTGTTGTTATTGATGCAAGTGCCTTACGAGCTGGCCCTGGGCTGGCGTTATACCCGTGCCGGCCGTGCGAGCCGGCGCAATGGTTTCATTTCCTTCATATCCGGCGTGTCGATGCTGGGTATTGCACTGGGGGTGGCGGCATTGATCATCGTGCTCAGTGTCATGAACGGCTTCCAGAAGGAAGTACGCGACCGGATGCTCGGCGTGGTGTCCCATGTCGAGCTCTATGGGGCTGGCGGCGTGGCCTTGCCGGATCTGCAGCGCACGCTGGAACAGGCCAGGAGCAACGCCCAGGTGATCGGCGCCGCGCCGTTCATCTCGGCCCAGGGCTTGATTGCCCGCGGCGAGGACATGAAGGCGGCGCTGGTGCGGGGCATCGACCCGGCGCTGGAGGCCGAGGTCAGCGATCTGGGTGTTGCGATGGGCCAGGCCCAGCTGGCCCGCCTGGTGCCGGGTGAGTTCGGCATCGTGCTGGGCGTGGAACTGGCGCGTTCGCTCGGGGTGCGTGAAGGCGACAGGCTGACCCTGATCACGCCCAGTGGGCAGGTCACGCCGGCCGGCGTGGTGCCGCGGCTCAAGCAGCTGACGCTGGTGGGTACCTTCGATTCCGGCCATTTCGAATACGACTCCGCGCTGGCCTTGATGCACATGGACGACCTGGCGCGTATCTATCGGCTCGAAGGCGCCACCGGTGTGCGCCTGAAGCTGCGCGACCTGCACCAGGCGCGTGTGGTCGCAGACCAGCTGGCAGCTTCGTTGACCGGGGACCTGGTCATTCGCGACTGGACGCGGCAGAACCGGACCTGGTTCGCCGCGGTGCAGGTCGAGAAACGCATGATGTCCATCATCCTGACGCTGATCGTCGCGGTGGCCGCATTCAACCTGGTCAGCACGCTGGTGATGACGGTGACCGACAAACGCGCCGACATCGCGATCCTGCGCACGCTCGGCGCGAGCCCGCGCAGCATCATGGCGGTGTTCGTCGTGCAAGGTGCGATGGTCGGGGTGATCGGCACGCTGGCCGGCCTGGCGCTGGGGCTGGCGATCGCGTTCAATGTCGACGTGATCGTGCCGGCACTCGAACAATTGTTCAATGCCAGCTTCCTGCCCAAGGACATCTACCTGATCAGCCGCATGCCAAGTGATCCGCAACAGGCCGACATCCTGCCGATCGTCGTGATCTCGCTGGTGCTGGCCTTCCTGGCCACGATTTATCCGAGCTGGCGTGCCAGCCGCGTCAACCCGGCCGAGGCCTTGCGATATGAGTGAAGTGGTGTTGCAGGCCCAGGGCCTGACCAAGCGGTTCACCGAGGGCCGGCTCGATGTGACGGTGCTCCAGGGTGTCGACCTGCAGGTGCGTGCCGGCGATACGCTGGCGATCGTCGGTGCCTCGGGTTCGGGCAAGAGCACCTTGCTGCATCTGCTCGGTGCACTCGATGCGCCGACCTCCGGCAGCGTGCAGTTGATGGGCACCGACCTGGCAACCCGCAGCGCGGCCGAGCAGGGGCGGCTGCGCAATCGGCATCTGGGCTTCGTGTACCAGTTCCACCATTTGTTGCCGGAGTTCAGCGCCCTGGACAACGTGGCCATGCCCTTGTGGATCCGGCGCATGGCCCGTGGCGACTGTGCCCGGGCGGCAGCCGAGACGCTGCGCAGCGTCGGGCTGCAGGACCGGCTGGAGCATCGCCCGTCCGAGTTGTCGGGTGGCGAGCGCCAGCGTGTCGCGATTGCCCGCGCCCTGGTCACCCAGCCGGCCTGCGTGCTGGCGGACGAACCCACCGGCAACCTGGACCGCAGCACCGCCGACGGGGTGTTCGAGATGATGATGCAACTGGCGCGCGACCAGGGCACGGCGTTTGTCGTCGTCACCCATGATGAAAGCCTGGCTGCGCGTTGTGGACGGCAGTTCCGGCTGGACCGGGGGCGGTTGACGGACCACAGCGCCTGAAGCCGATGCCGTCGGCGCCACGCCGGACCGGCGCGCGACGCGATGTCTACAGGATCCGGTTGAACCAGAACAGCGACAAGGCCGCCGAGGTCAAGGCCAGGATCGAGGCCAGCAGCGCGAGCAGCCCGGAGATCTCGGTTTCCTTTTTCTCCACCGTCAGGCGCGAGCTGAGTTTCTCGTAGACCTGCTTGAGGTTCTCTGCAGTACCGGCGTAGAAATATTCGGCCTGGGTCTGCTGCGCCACCGACTTGAGCGTCGGTTCGTCCAGCCGCACCCGCATCGACCAGCCCTCGAAACCGATCGTCTCGCCCTCGACCGTGCCGACGCCGACGGTGTAGATACGCACGCCCCGCTCGGCCGCCATCTTGGCCGCGTCCATGGTGTCGACGCCGGTCGTGCGTTGTCCGTCGGTGAGCAGGATGATGGCAGCCGAGTTGTAGGAACCCGGCGGCACCGGCGTGAACTCCTTTTTCGGATTCTTCGGCTTGACCTGGTCGATCGAGATGCCGCGCTGTCGGTTGTTGCCATAGGTCATGGCGGTGAGGTCGATGCCTTCTTCCGGAAAGATCTCGGCCAGCGACACGACGATGGCGCTGCCGATGGCAGTGGCGCGCTGCAACTGGAACTTGTCGATCGCAGTGACCAGATCTTCACGGCTCAGGGTTGGTGGCTGCACCACCGACGCGGTGCCGGCAAATGCGACGATGCCGACCCGCACATTGCGCGGCAACTCGGTCAGGAATGCCTTGGCGGCCTCCTGCGAGGCGACCAGCCGATTGGGCTTGACATCGGTGGCGCGCATGCTGCCCGACACGTCCATCGCCAGGATGATGGTTTCCTGGGTCGAGGGCAGGGCGATCACCGCAAATGGCCGGGATGCGGCAAACAGCATTGCGCTGATCGCCAGCAGGAAAAGCACCGGCGGAACATGGCGGCGCCAGTGCATGCCGGCGCCCATGGCTTCCTTGACGATGGACAGGCTGGCATAACGCAAGGCCAGCTTCTTCTTGCGCCGCAGCAACCATACATAAACCAGCACCAGCACCGGAACGGCCAGCAGCAGCCACAGGAACTGGGGCCACATGAAGGTCACGGGAAGTGTCATGCCAAGGTCTCCTAGTTGGCCCGATCAGGCCGCCGCCCGGGTGTCCTTGGTCTGGGTCACCACGGCGCTGGCACCAGAGAGCCGGCTGCGGCGTTTGCGCAAATCGGCGAAACGCATCACTGCCTGTACGAGGTCATCATCGGTCGAAAGTTCCAGTGTGTCCACCCCGGCCACGACGAAGGCCTGGCGCAATTCGGCCTCGCGCTGGGCCGCAATCCGCGCGAATCGCCTGCGAAAACCGGCGTCATGGGTATCCACCAGCAGTTGTTCGCCGGTTTCGGCGTCGCGGATCGGCACCATGCCGAGGTCGGGCAGGTCGAGTTCCATCGGGTCGAGCAGGCGGATCGACACCACGTCATGGCGTTGCGCCAGTTCCCCCAGCGGTTTTTCCCAGCCGGGCTCGCTGATGAAGTCGGACACCAGGAACACCGTCGAGCGACGCCGGATCGTGGCCAGCGCTGAATGCAGCAACTCGTGCAGGCGGGTGCCGCCGGTGGTGGCAGCCAGCGGGCGCGTCTGCATCGCATGGAGCAGTTGCAGCACATGCATGCGGCCGCCGCGTGCCGGCAACACGGTGTCGACACCGGCACCATACAGGAGCGCGCCGACCCGGTTGCCGTGGCGTGTCAACATCCGCGCCAGCACGGCGACGAACTCCGCCGACACATTGCGCTTGCGTTGTTCGCCGGAGCCGAAGTCGATCGACGGACTGAGGTCGAGCAGGAACCAGGCCGCCATCTCCCGGTCTTCGGTGAAGACCCGGACATGCGGCTGCTGCAGCCGGGCGGTCACGTTCCAGTCGATATGGCGCACATCGTCATGCAACTGGTATTCGCGCAGATCGGCCAGGTCCAGCCCGGTGCCGCGCAAGAGCGTACGGTAGTCGCCCTGCAGCATGCCGTCCAGCCGGCGAATCACCGTCCATTCGAGACGGCGCAACACATGCTCCGCACCCGGCGCCGAGGGCACCAGCATCGGCGGCGCCTGTGGCGGTTCGGGTTTGCGTGACTTGAACAGTCCGAACATCGCTGCAACCTCAGGCAGCCAGCGCCTCGTGCTCCAGCGGCCTGGGCGGCGCGGCGATACGCGCCATGATCTTGCCGATCAAGGCGTCCGCCGTCAGCCCTTCGGACAATGCCTCATAGGACAACACGACCCGGTGGCGGAATACGTCCGGCACCAGGTCACTCATGTCTTCCGGCAACACATACGAGCGTCCGCGCAGCATGGCCAGGGCCCGCGCCGCCTCGGTCAGGTTGATCGTGGCACGCGGACTGGCGCCGTAGGTGATGAAACGCTGCAATTCCTTGAGGCCGTGTTTTTCCGGATCGCGGGTGGCCGATACCAGCTTGACCGCGTAGGTGATCAACGAGGGGTCGACATAGATCTTGCGGCAGGCGCTTTGCAGTTCAGCCAGCTGGGCAGTGCTGGCCACCGGGTTGGCGGTCACCTGCGGACCGGTCACCCGCTGCACGATGACGAACTCCTCCTCGTCGGTCGGATAGTCGACCAGCACCTTCATCATGAAGCGGTCCACCTGGGCCTCGGGCAGCGGATACGTGCCTTCGGTCTCGATCGGGTTCTGCGTGGCCATCACCAGGAACGGTTCGGGCACCTTGTGGGTTTCGCCGGCAATCGTGACCTGGCGCTCCTGCATCACCTCGAGCAGCGCGCTTTGCACCTTGGCCGGTGCGCGGTTGATCTCGTCGGCCAGCAGCAGGTTGGTGAACACCGGACCCAGCGAGGTGCCGAACTCACCGGTCTTCTGGTTGTAGATGCGGGTGCCGACGAGGTCGGCCGGCACCAGGTCGGGCGTGAACTGGATGCGCTTGAAGCTGCCGCGCACCGCGCGCGCCAGCGTCTTGACGGTGAGCGTCTTGGCCAGCCCCGGCACGCCCTCGACGA
>JBFJZP010000165.1:0-6574 GCA_041622095.1 Burkholderiaceae bacterium
CCAGGCCAGCGGCGAGACCGGCCGGAAGATCTGCACGATCGGGTTGATCGCAGCCTGCACGATCTTCGACGAGCCGGCCAGGATGCCCAGCGGTACCGCCAGGACGGTGGCCAGCAGGAAGCCGGTGAACACCGTGACCAGGCTGGTGACGATCTGGTCGAGGAAGGTCGGCTTGCCGTTGTAGGTGAAATGGCGCGGCTGGTAGCTCGGATCCTCGGCCAGGCGCTCCTGGTTGCGTTGATCCTGGCGCTCGTAGAACGCGATGCGCCGCTTGCGTTCGTTCAGGTGGTCGGCCCACAACACCTGGGTCTGCTCGAACACCTGGGCCGGGCCGGGGAATGCGCCCAGGCTGGTCTCGATGCGCGGTGCGATCACGCCCCACAACACCAGGAACATCACCATGGCCAGCACCGGAACGCCGGCCGCCAGCCCGAAGGCGCGTACCAGCTCACGCGGGTCGCGCCGAACGCCGGTCATGAATTTGTGTACCAGTTCCATGTCGGTTTCTCCTGTCGCGGCTCAGACCGCGTCCTTGGCCTTGAGGCCGATCTTGAATTTGTTCAGGTACTCGTTCGGTTTGCGGCCGTCGTAGACGATGCCGTCGATGAAGCCGTCCTGCGGGCCCTTGAAGCCGTCGGTCTTGGCCGGGAAATCACTGTCCTTGGCCTTGCCGTCCGCCACCAGCGCCTTGGCTGCCTGCATGTAGACCTCGGGCAGGTAGACCTTCTTCGCGATGTCCATGTACCAGGCGTCGGGCTTGTTGTCGGTGATCTGGCCCCAGCGGCGCATCTGCGTCAGGTACCAGATCGCGTCGCTGTAGAACGGATAGGTCGCGAAATGGCGGAAGAAGACGTTGAAGTCGGGCGCCGGGCGCTTGTCGCCCTTCTCGAACTCGAAGCTGCCGGTCATGCTGTTGCCGATCACCTCTTCGTCCGCGCCGACGTAGTTGGACTTCGACAGCATCTTGACCGCCTCGACACGGTTGGCCATGCTGGCGTCGAGCCACATGCAGGCGCGGATCAGCGCCTTGACGACTGCCACATGGGTGTTCGGGTTCTTGTCGGCCCAGCCTCGGGTGACGCCGAACACCTTCTCCGGGTTGTGTTTCCAGATCTGGTGGTCGGTGATGACCGGCACGCCGATGCCCTTGAAGACCGCCTGCTGGTTCCAGGGTTCACCGACGCAGTAGCCGTGGATCGTGCCGGCTTCCATCGTCGAGGGCATCTGCGGCGGTGGCGTCACCGACAGCAACACGTCGGCGTTCTTGGTGCCGCTGATGTCGCTGGATGTGTAGTAGCCCGGGTGCAGGCCGCCGGCGGCGAGCCAGTAGCGCAGCTCGTAGTTGTGCGTGGACACCGGGAACACCATGCCCATCTTGAAGGGCTTGCCCTGGGACTTCCATTTGTCGACCACTTTCTTGAGCGCGGTGGCCTGGATCGGGTGCTTGACCTTGCCGCCTTCCATCGGCAGCAGCGGCTTCATCTCGCTCCAGACCGCGTTGGACACGGTGATCGCGTTGCCGTTGAGGTCCATGCTGAACGCGGTGACGATGTCGGCCTTGGTGCCGAAGCCGATGGTGGCGCCCAGCGGCTGGCCGGCCAGCATGTGCGCGCCGTCGAGCTGCCCGTCGATGACGCGGTCGAGCAGCACCTTCCAGTTGGCCTGGGCCTCGAGCGACACGTTCAGTCCTTCGTCTTCGAAGTAGTGCTTCTCGTAGGCCACCACCAGCGGCGCGCAGTCGGTCAGCTTGATGAAGCCGAACTTGAGCGACTCCTTCTCCGGCCGGCCGGCCTTGGTGGCCGCGATGCCGGGCAGGCTGATGGCGCTGGAGCCGACCAGCGCGGTGGCGCCTGCGATGAAGCGGCGCCGGGGAAGGGATTGGCGGATGTCGGTCATGGTGGAACTCCTGGTGTGAAAGGGAAAAAGTCTGATCAGTCGGCCAGCGCGACCGCCGGCAGGCTGGGTCGGGCACGGACGGCGAAGGCGTCGGCGTAGGCTTGCGGGTTGCTGCCGTCCCAGCGCACGCCGTCGATCAGCGTGCTGGCGCGCATGTCGCTGTCCGGCACCGCAACGCCCAATGCGTCGGCGACCTCGCGGTACAAGGCGGTGCGGTTGATCTGCGCGGTCACCGCCTGGTAGCACGGGTGCTGCTTGAGCAGTCCCCACCGCTTGAACTGGGTCAGGAACCACATGCCGTCGGACAGGTAGGGAAAGTTCACCTGGCCATCGTTGTGAAAACGCAGATGGTGGGCGTCGTGCCAGTGCCGGCCCATGCCGTCCTGGTACTGGCCCTGGATCCGTTCGCTGATCACGTCGACACTGGTGTTCACATAGGCCGGGCCGGCGATCGTCTCGGCCATGCGCAGCCGATTGGCCGGGCTGGCGTCGATCCAGCGGCTGGCCTGCAGCACCGCCTTCATCACCGCGCGGGTGGTGTTCGGGTTTTCCTGCACCTGTCGCGCGGTGGCGGCCAGCACCTTCTCCGGATGGTCCGGCCAGATGTCCTGCGATGCGGCGCCATGCACCGAGACACCGTCCATGATGCCGCGATGGTTCCAGGGTTCGCCGGCGGAGAAGCCGTCGACCGAGCCGTCGCGGACATACGCCACCATCTGCGTCGGCGGCACGACGATTGCGCGCACATCGGTCATCGGGTCGATGCCGGCGCTGGCGAGCCAGTAATACAGCCACATCGCGTGGGTGCCGGTGGGGAAGGTCTGGGCAAAGGTGTAGACATGCCGCGGGTCGCGGCGGATCAGACGCGCCAGGCTGTCCAGGTCGGTGGCGCCCTGGTCGGCCAGGCGGCGGGCGATCGACAGGCCCTGGCCGTTCTGGTTCAGCGTCATCAACACCGCCATGTCGGTACGGGGACCGCCGATGCCCAGATGGACGCCGTACACCAGGCCATACAGTGCCTGGGCGTAATCGAGCCCGCCGCTGTGCAACTTGTCGCGCAATCCGGCCCAGCTGGCCGCGCGGGTCGGCACGATGGTCACGCCGTGCTGGCGGTCGAACCCCAGTTCATGCGCCATGACGATGCTGGCGCAGTCGGTCAACGCGACGAAGCCGACCCGGACCTCCGGCTTTTCCGGTGCGTCCGATCCGGCGGCGACCGCTGCGCCCGGCAGCCTGCTGCCGTCCGATCGGTTCTGTCGGGGGGCGGTTGATATCGCCACGGAAAACCTCCTGCAAGTCACGTCGAAAAACAAAAAGGCGTCCACACCGCCCGGCAGGCAGTGACCATGGGTCACTGCCGCCAGGGGTGGGGACGCCTTTGTCCTTGGGTGTGCGGGCAGAACCGACCTGGGTTCGCACCACACAGGCAACCGCCGTTGGTTGCGATCACTTCATTGCAATTGCCGTGCCAGGTTTTCCCGATCAGGTCCGATGACACCGCCCGGTGCTCCGGATCCGGCCATGCCGCAGCCACGGTTGGTGCCTGCGATGGTGCTGCAATCGCGCACTGGCGCGGCTGCGCGCCGATTCAGCAGGGTCCGGGGCCGATGCCGCGCCGGGTGCTTGGTGCCGCGCACCGATTGGCGGCTGGCCGCTGCTTGAGATCCGGCCTGGCGCGGGCGATGGTCCGGTGCCGCACCAAGTTTGTGCGGTGCACCATTTCAGTCCAGCAATTCCATCGCGTCGATCAGGCGCTGCGCCACATCGACCAGGCGCAGGTTCTTGTCCATCGCACTCTTGCGCAGCTTCTCGTAGGCCTGTTGTTCGCTCATCCGGTGGTGCTGCATCAGCAGACCCTTGGCGCGGTCGATCACCTTGCGCTGCTGCAGTTCGGCGGTGCGGGCGTCCAGTGCGGTGCGGGTGTCGGCCAGTTGCCGGCGCAGTTCCTGTTCCTGTTCGAACCGGGCCATTGCGACATCCAGGATCGGACGGATGCGCTCGGACGACAGGCCGGCCACGACATAGGCGGAGACACCGGCGGCCACCGCATGCCGGGCGGTGGCGCTGTCGCCGTCGTTCGTGAACATCACGATCGGCCGGCGCGCGTCGCGGGTGGCCATCACCACATGTTCCAGTGCGTCGCGCGCCTCGCTCTCGGCGTCGACGATGATCATGTCGGGCTGCAACTGGGCAATACGCTCATGCAGGAAGGTGTCGGCCGGCAATACCGCCATCAGGTTGAAGCCGTTCTCCAGCAAGGCGATGCGCAGGCTGCGCGAGCGCTCGGCCTGGCGGACGGTATCCAGGTTGGCGTTCTCTGGCGCCGGCAACTCTTGTGCCACGACAACAATTCGCAATGCGGGATTCATGGTTTGTGTCGCGCAAGATTCGCGCCATCGCGGTCATTTCAGCGCCGGTGCTTCGAATGTCGACCGGGTATCGCCCGGCCCGACGCCGGCTTGCCGGTCCGGCGCCTGCCGCCCGGCAGGCCGAGGCCCTAAACTTCAAGCCTGATGAAAACTGCTGCCGACGATCTTCTGGTTCTGGGAATCGAGTCCTCCTGTGACGAGACCGGCGTGGCGCTGGTGCAATCGCGCGGCGCGGCGGTGCCGGCCCTGCTGGCGCATGCCTTGCACAGCCAGATCGACATGCACCAGGCGTATGGCGGCGTGGTGCCGGAACTGGCCAGCCGCGACCATATCCGGCGCGTATTGCCGCTGGCCCGGCAGGTGCTGCAAGCGGCCGACCGCTCGCTGGACCAGGTCGATGTGATCGCCTATACCCGGGGCCCGGGCCTGGCCGGCGCCTTGCTGGTCGGGGCCGGGGTGGCGTGTGCACTGGGCGCGGCGCTGGAGCGACCGGTGCTGGGTGTGCACCATCTCGAAGGCCACCTGCTGTCGCCTTTTCTCAGCGCGGACCCGCCGGAATTTCCGTTTGTCGCATTGCTGGTGTCCGGCGGCCATACCCAGTTGATGCAGGTCGACGGCGTGGGCCGGTACCGGATCCTGGGCGAAACCATCGACGATGCGGCCGGCGAAGCCTTCGACAAGTCGGCCAAGCTGATGGGTTTGCCGTATCCGGGCGGGCCGGCGCTGTCGCGGCTGGCGCAACAAGGCAACCCGGCGGCATTTGCCTTGCCGCGTCCGCTGCTGCACAGCGGCAATCTGGATTTTTCGTTTGCCGGGCTGAAGACGGCGGTGATGGTCCAGGCCAAGAAGCTGGTCGCGGCTGCGTTGCCGCAACATGTTGGCCCACTGGCCGACGGTTTTGTGCAGTTGCCGGCTCAGCAGCAGGCGGATCTGGCCGCATCGGCCGAGGCGGCGATTGTCGAGGTGCTGGTGAAGAAGTCGCTGGCTGCGATGCAGGCAAGCGGATCGCGCCGGCTGGTTGTGGCCGGTGGCGTGGGGGCAAACCGGACGCTGCGCCAGCAACTCGACGCCGCATGCGCCAGGCGCGGTATCCGGGTGTATTACCCGGAACTCGATCTGTGCACCGACAACGGCGCGATGATCGCGCTGGCCGGTGCGATGCGCCTGCAGTCCGGTTGCGCGCAGGGCAGCGACCGTTATGCGTTCGACGTCAAGCCGCGCTGGCCGCTGGACCAGGCCTGAGAACGCCGGCCCGGCTGCCGACGTCCGGCAGCGGCGCGCAACGCGACGCGGGTCGGCCTCAGTTGATGGCCAGCTTGGTCACCCGACTTTCCGGCAACTGCTTGACCAGCCGGACCGTCAGGACACCGTTTTCCAGCTTGGCCGAGCTGCTCGCCACTTCGATCTCGAGTGGCAACTCATAGGCCGCCTGGTATTTGCGCGGGGCGCCTTCCAGCGACTGGATACGCACGACATTGCCTTCGATGCCGATACTCAGCTGCTCGCGGCCGATCCCCGGGACGTCGAATGTCAGGGTGTAGGATTTTTCGTCCTGCTCGATCGACGTGGCCGGCTGCTGGCTGCGCCGGGGGATGTCCTGCACGGCACGCTCGAACGGGTGGGTGGCGGCCACGAATGCACGACGACGGGCCATAGCCGGGACGTTGGCGGTAAAGAACATGAAAGCACTCCTAGTAAACTGCGCGGCTCTCGACGCCGAGTGCCACATGCACCGAATCTGCGTCTGTCTGCGTCGTTTTCAAGTAGGAATCTTCCATGTTTATTCTTCGCTCCCAGGTCTTGAAATTCTTCTGGCTGCTCGCATGTCTGCCCGCCCTGGCCATGGCGCAGGCGTCGCCGCCACCGATCAAGATCGCGATGATCGAAGGCCTCAGCGGCGCCTTTGCCAACACTGGCGAAGCGGTGCACCGCAACCTGGTGTGGGCGGTCGAGCGGGTCAACAGCCGCGGCGGCGTCAAGTTGCCGTCCGGCGGCAACCGCCCCCTGGTGCTGCAGCGTTACGACAGCAAGGGCCAGAACGAAGAGGTGTTGTCCTCGCTGCGGGCCGCCATCGACGACGGCGTGCAGATCGTGGTGCAGGGCAATTCATCCGCCAATGCGTTGGTGTTGATCGATGCGATCAACAAGCACAACAGCCGCGAGCCGGGCCGGCGGGTGTTGTTCCTGAACTATTCGGCGGTCGACCCGGTGCTGACCAACGACAAGTGCAGCTTCTGGCATTTCCGCTTCGACGCCCATGCCGACATGCGGGTGGCCGCGCTGATGGAACTGATCAAGGCCGATAACGC
>JBFJZP010000166.1:0-6560 GCA_041622095.1 Burkholderiaceae bacterium
ACGCTGGAGCAATTGCAGGCACACGCCTTGTAGGTCGCTTGGCGCCGATCCCGGTCGTCAACGGCGGCGAATAAACGCATCTGCCACTGGCCGTCCACCCCCTGTTTGGGGGAGAATGTGCCGGATGTTGCCAAAGGGTCGCGCACGATGGTTTTGAAAAGTCTGGGTCGCTACGAAATCGTCCGTGCGGTGGGCAAGGGCGCCATGGGCATGGTTTACGAGGCGCGCGACCCGAATCTCGACCGGCGCGTGGCGATCAAGACCATCAAGGTCGAGAACCTGTCGCAGGAAGCCGCAGCCGAATACGAGACACGGTTCCGCACCGAAGCGCGATCGGCTGCGCGACTGCAACATCCCCATATCGTCAGCGTCTACGACTCCGGCCGGCATGGCGACATCGCCTACCTGGTGATGGAGTTCGTGCAGGGTGACGACCTGAAACAGTTGCTCGGCGGTGGCCGGACCTTCACGCTGGCGGAGTCGACGCAATTGATGCGTGAGTTGTTGTCGGCGCTGGACTATGCGCACCAGCAGAACATCGTGCACCGCGACGTCAAGCCGGCCAACCTGCTGGTCGAGCCGGGTGGCCGGGTCAAGCTGACCGATTTCGGCGTCGCACGTATCCAGGATGCGGCTGACGCGACGCGTACCCGCGGCTCCATGGTCGGCACGCTGAAATACATGGCGCCGGAGCAGGTGCAAGGCCTGCCGGTGGATGCCGGCGCCGACATCTTTGCCGCCGGCGTTGTCTTGTACCAGTTGCTGACCGGTCGGCGCCCCTTCGATGGCGAAAACGACTTTGCCATCATCCAGCAGATCATCGGCGAGATGCCGGCGGCGCCGTCGACGATCAATCCCCTGTTGCCGTCCTCTGTCGACGCGGTGTTGGCCAAGGCGCTGGCGAAGGCGCGTGCGGAGCGTTTCGCCAGTGCGCAGGCGTTTGCCGCGGCCCTGCAGGAAGCGGTCGGCATGGCGCCGGACCAGACTATTGCGCCGCCGCCACCGGCGGCGCGGCGCGCCGGCTCGGGTGGCGGCGGCCAGCCGTCGCGTGCCGACGTGTCCGGTTCGACGGTGACGCAGGAGCTCGAACTGGTGTATTGGAAGGATGTCCGGGATTCGGACGACGCCGACGATGTGCAGGGTTTTCTCGATCGGTTCCCGAAAGGCATCTACGCCGACCTGGCGCGCCGTCGTCTGCGGCGCCTTGGCGTGCCGGTGGCTGCGGAACAGACCTTGACGGCGTTGCAGACCCGGGTGATGGACCGATTGGAGGTGGAGTCGGGTTTCGCGGCGACGCAACAAATGCACGACGAAACGCTGTTGCTGGACCGCGAAGGCACTGCGACCCTGCCGTCAGGCGGGGATGCGCAACAAACCGACGCCACGGTGCAGCAGACACGCAGCGCCCAGGAACCCACCGTGGCGCTGCCGGCAGACGGCCACTCCGATGGCTTGCCTGCAACGGTGGCGACCGCTGCGTCCCAAGGGTCCGAGCGGCCCGGTGCCGGTGCCGCGCCCGATACCTTGCTGGCGAGGCGCCAGCAAGGTGCAAGCGCGGCGGCGCGGGGGCGCAAGGACCGCGGCTCTGGTCCGTCCGGTGCACGCCAGCCGGCGCATTCCTGGCGCGCCGGCAAGCCGCTGGCGCTCGCCAGTGGCTTTGCGCTGGTGGTTGCGTTGGCCGCATGGTCACTCTGGCCGGCGTCGTCAGCGCTCCAGGCGGTGCGGGCCGACCCCGGAGCCGGCATGGCGCAGCCACTGATGCCGGACCTCGCTGCCTCGGCCGATGCAATGGCCGGATCTGGCCCGGAGTCAGGCAGTGCCAGCGGTGCGACTGCGCCAGTCGCCGCAGCGCACATCGCTGCCGTGGCATCGGGTGCTGCCGGCGTGCCCCCGGCGCTGCTCAGGCCGCCGTCACCAGCGCCGTTGGTGACGAACGCAGCGTCCACATCAGCTGCACCGGATGTTGGCAAAGCTGCCACTGCGACCCCCGCCAAGGCGGCTAGCCCGGCACCAAGGCCGGTGGTGAACACGGCACGTAACGAGAGCGGGGCCACCGACCCGTCAAAAGCTTGCGAAGGCCGGTTGCTGCTGAGCTACCAGACCTGCATGGCCGATCAGTGCGCCAAGCCGGCGTTGGTCGCCCACCCGATCTGCAAGCAGCGGCGCATGGCCGAGGAAGCCCGCGCGGCGCAGCAGAGCAGCCGCAACTGAGTGTCGAGCGCCGCGCGCAGCAGCTTCGGCGGCCTGGCATCCATGGCAGCTCGGCCGGGCAGCGCGCCTGAAGATCGATCAGAGGTCTTCTGCTGACGGGGATGCCGGTGCAGTCTGGTTGCCGGCCAGCCGGTGCATGGGCCGGTTGACAGGCCTGCCGACGCCAGGCCCCGAATCGGGGGTGTGCAAGCCCGAAAAAATGTCGCACACTGCGCCTTGTCTCCCTTATTGAGGATGACCAGCGTGAGCGATCCGGACATCATCGCGAATGACGACCTGCTCCAGCCCGCACATCTGCTGCGTCCGGGCCTGCCGCAGAGTCAGAAGGTGGTACTCGTGCTGGACCTTGTCGAATCGGTGCGACTGATCAATCTCGATGAGTCCGGGACCATCAACCGCTGGCATGATTTTGTCCAGCGTGCGCAAGCCGAGGTGATCCCCGCGCATGGCGGAAGGCTGGTCAAAAGCCTGGGCGACGGACTGATGGTGGAGTTCAACCATCCGCCGGCAGCGGTCCATGCAGCGTTTGCCTTGCATGGCTTGTTGCGGAGCATGAACGCGTTGCTGCCGTCTGCGCTGCAACTGCATTTGCGTGCAGGTATCAATTGCAGTGTGGTCTACACCGATCGCCATGACATCTACGGTGCAGGCGTCAACCTGGCCGCCCGTATCGCGACGCTTGCCGGCCCTGGCGAGACCGTGATCTCGGCTGCGATGCGAGACAGCCTGACGGACCGGCTGGACGCGACGCTGGACGACCTGGGGGAGTGTTTCCTCAAGCACATCGACAAGCCGCTGCGCGTGTACCGCGTCGGCCCGGCGGGGGCTGCACCGGTGCTGCCAAGCAGCTCCGACTACGCCGGGCAATTGCAGCCGACGCTGGTCGTGATTCCGTTTGCGTCACGCAGCCTTGCGCCAGAGCACTTTGCGATCGGCGAGTTGATCGCCGATGTCGCGATCACGCAACTGAGCCAGACGCATGCGATGCGCGTCATTTCGCGGCTCTCCAGCAGTTGTTTCCGGCACCGTGCGGACGCCTATGCGGAGATGCGCGGACACCTGGCGGCCGACTTCGCCTTGTCCGGAAGCTACCTGGCGCAAGGCGAGAAATTGCGGTTGATGGCCGAGTTGGTCGATCTGGGCCGCGATGAGGTGGTCTGGGCGTCGACGATAGCGGGTTCGGTCTCCGACCTGCTGTCCGAATCAAGCGACATCTGTCACCAGTTGGCGAGCGCAGTCGAACAAAACGTGCTGAATGTGTCCTTGCAGCGGGTGCGGCGCAATCCACTGCCGACGGTTGCGAGTTACGCGCTGATGCTCGCAGGTATCGGACTGATGCACCAGTCCACAAGGGCCGACTTCGAACTCAGCCGCCGCGTTCTCGAGCAACTGCTGGAGCGGCACACACGCTCGCCTGCCGCGCGCGCCTGGCTTGCCCAGTGGCATGTGCTGCGCGCCACGCGTGGGTTCTCCAACGACCTGGACGCGGATGCGCAAGCCGCGCTGGAGCAAACCCGGCGCGCGCTGGATGAAGAGCCGAACAACAGCCTGGCCCTGGCCATGGACGGTTTCGCATGCTGCCATCTCAAGCATGACCTGGGCCTGGCCCGGGAGCGGCTGGCCCTTGCCTGCAGTGCCAATCCGAACGAGGCCTTGGCCTGGCTGTTTCAGAGTGTCGTGTTGTCTTTCTCCGGTGAAGCTGAATTGGCGCAAGCATCGAGTGACAAGGCTCTTGCGTTGTCGCCGTTGGATCCGATGCGCTACTACTACGAATCGCTGGCCGCGTCGAGCGCGATCTGCGCGGGAGACCACGCGCGTGCAAAGCTGTTGTGCCAAAGCTCGCTGCGGCAAAACCGCACCCACGCATCGACATTGCGCGCGCTGATCACCGCACTGGTGGGCCTGGGCGACGAGGTCCAGGCCCGCGCGGTTGCCGTGGAGTTGCTGCGCCTGGATCCGGGTTTTACGGTGGATAACTACCGCAGTCGAGCGGTCAGTGCCGCTTTCCCCTTTGGCCAGGGAGTGGCCCGGGCGCTGGCGGTTGCGGGCATTCCACTCAGATAGGGCTTGCCAACCAAAGGAGTACGAGCATGGCGTCATTGGGAATCCTCGGGCTTGGAGGAACAGGGGGCACCAGCCTGGGCGGGACAGGCGGTACCGGTGGAACGGGTGGTACGGGCGGCACCGGCGGTACCGGTTCGTTGGCCGATGGCTTTGCGAATCCGTTGGTCGTCAACGCACTGATGTTCAGCCGAGATGGCACGATCGAGCCGGGGTTGCACGATGCGCCTTGGCGAGCGCATCTGCCGGTTGACGACGTGGCCGCGTTGCAGCGCTGGGCGCCATGGGTGCGAGCCAGCGTCGCCTTGGTCGAACTGATGGCGGGGCTTCGATTCACCGTCCCTGCGGCCGGTGCGTTCAAGCTGAAGTACGGCAACCACAGCTTGGTACGGCTGGCCCGTCCTGGCGAAGAGTTTTTTCACAACCAGCTGGCATTGGTGCAAAGCTGGGCTGAACTGCGCGAGGAACGTGCCGCGGAAATCCTGACCCAGATCGACAATCAACTCGCATTCATTGCCGCGGCCAGCGGCTTGAGCCTGATCCGCCACCGCTGGACGCTGGAGTGGCTCTCCATTGCGCTGCAGTTGGCGGTGGTGGTCGAGATGCGATTCAAGCATGCCTTGGCCTGCCGCCGGCCGGTCGAGTATTCGGCGCAGGTTCAGCCGATCATCACCACGCCATTGCACGGCACGTATCCGATGGGGCATGCAGCCCAGGCCTACATGGTGGCTCGCATCCTCCAGAAAATCATTGCGCCGGATCGAACCATGCCCGTTGGCGGCCCGGCGCTTAATCCCAGGGATCAGCAGTTGCAACGTCAGGCCGCACGCATCAGCATCAACCGGGTGGTGGCCGGTGTGCATTTCCCGGTCGACGCGATCGCGGGTCAGGTGCTCGGGGAAGCGCTGGCTGAATATTTCCTGGCGGTCTGCGATTGGAAGACCGGGTCCGACGCGCAGAAAGTACGCCGGTGGCGCTACGGCTCAGGGCTTGTCGATGACGATGGCAAGACGCTGGATTTCGAAGGCGTGTTGCCGACGTCGGCCGGCGACAACCCATCGCCGAATGCATCGCGCTTCATGGCCGAGATGACACGCCTGGCCGTGGAAGAGTGGGCCTGAGGCTGAGCAAGGGTAGCCGATCATGCCGAATCCTGTTCCCTTGCCTTTCAGCGAAAAGGCCGACGCGTATCTGCAATGGGCCCAACACACCGGCTTCGCGCATTTTTCCGATGTGCTCGCCACCAGCAATGACGAGGACAAGACCATCGCCTTGCTCGTGTCGTGGTGTAACGAGGTGCCGTCTGCGACGGCGTTTCGCGCGCTGCAGGCCATCGGCCATGTTGCCGATGTCTATCGGGATCAGAAGGTTTGCAGCGTGATGCTCCCGCAATCCCGTCTGGCCCAGTTGTTCAACAATGAGTTGGGTAGGGAGATCGCACGGGTCGAGTTGGCGACGCCGGTGGCAGCCACCAGCGGCAAGACTGACGATCGGACGTTCCGCGCGCAATCGCTGCCCGGTGACGGTCTGGCCCCCCAAAGTCTCATCGGATGTATCGACGATGGTTTTCCGATCGCCAGCGGGCGCTTCTTCAACGGGGACCGACGCCGATTGGTTCGCTTCTGGAACCAGGAGACGGCTGCTTCCACCCAGGGCAAGTCGCTGGATGCCAAGCCGGGCGCGTTGCCGGACGCGAACTTCGGTTACGGGCGTGAGTTGATTCCCACCAAAGCACGCGATCGCCCCGGGGCTTTGGCGGGGTTCATGCGGTGTCTTTACCGCTTGCTGCGCAGGATCTGGTGCTTCTTTTTTCCCTGCAAACCGGCTCCTGAAAGGCGGAAGTGGTGGCTACCGGAACTGAAAGACACACAGGACGACACGCGCTATTACCAGCAGATGGCGTTGCTGCGCTCCCGACATCGGGTGACCCATGGCGCGCACATGCTCGACACGATGGCGGGACCGCAGTGGCCGCGCAAGGGCATGCTGCAAGGGCCGCATGGCGCAATGCCGGCCGATCCTGCAGGGGGGCCTGCATCGACAGCTCCGATCGTGCTGGTTCAATTGCCCCGATATGCGCTGGACGACCCCAGTGGGCGCTGGCTCGGGCACAACGTGCTGGACGGACTGCACTACATCCTGCAAACCGCGCGCTTGTGGGGCAAGACCGACACCGCCGGCGCGGCAGCCGGATGCAAGGGGATACCGAAGGTGGTCGTCAACCTCAGTTGGGGGCCTCAAACCGGTCCGCATGATGGTTCGGCCCTGCTCGAGCAGGCGATGGACGC
>JBFJZP010000167.1:0-6554 GCA_041622095.1 Burkholderiaceae bacterium
CCGCTGATCAAGATCATCAACATCGTGGCGCTGCTGATCGTGCCGCTGGTGATGCAATTCCATCCGCCAGCAGCCAAGACGACCGGCGCGGTGACCGAACCAGTGGCGATCACCGCAACGGTGACCGCCGCCGCACCTGTGGCCACCGTGCTCGGCCGCTGACGCCGCGCCAACCCTGCGCCATCGTCAAGGCCCGCTCAAGCGGGCCTTTTTCATGGCGCGCCGGCTCTGCGCAAGTGCCGTGCGAAAACCCGTCACGGGACAGGGGTCGCCGGGCGGCTGGCTTAAACTCTGTCGCTCACCCCTGCGTGCCAGCCAGCCGATGCCTTGGCGGCGCAAGGACATGCGGCATCGACAAGGCCGCCCATCCTGGACCGATTGACCGACACATGCAACTGAACTACATCGCCAATGCCCCGATCCGAAGCGCCAGCGGCCGTACCATTCCGGTCATCGACCCGTCCGACGGCCAGCCGTTCGACGAATTGCAGCGCAGCGATGCGACCGACATCGACGCTGCTGTCGCCGCGGCCCGCCACAGCATGGACCATGGCTGGGGCAGGCTGACGGCCGCCGAGCGTGGCCGCATGTTGATGCAGTTGTCGGTCAAGGTGGCAGAACACGCCGGCGAACTGGCGCTGCTCGAGCAACGCGACTGCGGCAAACCGGTCAAGCAGGCACGGGCGGATGCCACCGCACTGGCGCGCTACTTCGAGTTCTACGCCGGCGCCTGCGACAAGCTCCACGGCGAGACCCTGCCCTACCTGGACGGCTACAGCGTATTGACCTGGCGCGAGCCCCACGGCGTCACCGGCCATATCGTGCCGTGGAACTATCCGATGCAGATCTTCGGTCGCAGCGTGGGCGGGGCACTGGCCGCAGGCAACACCTGTGTCGTCAAACCCTCCGAAGACGCCTGCCTGTCGCTGATCCGGGTCGCCCAGCTGGCGGCCGAGATCGGCTTTCCGGCCGGCACCATCAACATCGTCACCGGTTTCGGCCATGAGGTCGGCGACGCGCTGGCGCGCCATCCGGGCATCGACCACATCAGCTTCACCGGCAGCCCGTCGATCGGCACGCTGATCCAGCAGGTCGCCGCCGAGCGGCACTGCCCGGTCACGCTCGAACTCGGCGGCAAGAGCCCGCAGATCGTGTTCGCCGACGCCGACCTGGACGCCGTGGTGCCCACCGTCATCAACGCCATCGTGCAAAACGCCGGCCAGACCTGCTCTGCCGGATCACGCCTGCTGGTCGAGCAGTCGATCTACGAGCCACTGCTCGAGCGCCTGGGCAAGGCCTTTGCCGCATTGCGCGTCGGCCCGGCAGCCATGGACCTGGACGTCGGCCCGCTGATCCGCGAAAGCCAGCTGGCCCGGGTCAGCGATTTCCTGGCCTCGGCACAAGCGGCCGGCATCCCGACCGTGGCCCAGGGCCAGGTGGTTGCCGAGGCGCCAGCGACCGGGTATTACCAGGCGCCGACGCTGCTGCGCGACGTGCCGGTCGACCACAAGCTGGCGCAGCAAGAGGTCTTCGGACCGGTGCTGGCGGCCATGGC
The DNA here is from genome assembly GCA_041622095.1 of Burkholderiaceae bacterium. Classification (GTDB taxonomy): domain Bacteria; phylum Pseudomonadota; class Gammaproteobacteria; order Burkholderiales; family Burkholderiaceae_C; genus CAISIP01. The sequence continues at coordinate 1,556 of JBFJZP010000167.1, forward strand.
CTTTGCCGACGAGGACCAGGCGGTGGCCCTGGCCAACGCCACCCGGTTCGGCCTGGTGGCCGGTGTCTGGACCCGCGACGGTGGGCGCCAGTTCCGCATGGCCCGGCGGGTGCAAAGTGGCCAGGTCTTCATCAACAACTACGGAGCCGGCGGCGGCGTCGAGTTGCCGTTCGGTGGCGTCAAGTCCTCCGGCTACGGCCGCGAGAAAGGCTTCGAAGCCTTGTACGGCTTCACCACGCTCAAGACCGTCGCGATCCGGCACGGCTGAAACACGCTGCCAGCGACCGGATCGCGTCGGCGGTGACTCCCCAGCCACACGATCCGGCCGCCTTAGACAGCACCCCGATCAGGGGCACCCACCGGATGATTCGGCCGGCACCCGGCTCTGCGGCAGAATCGGGGCATGGCTGAACGCGTCATTCCCCTGCTCGACCAGCGCCAGATCGACCGATCGGCTTTGCTGGATGCACCGCCGATGGCCGCCACCGGCCTGCTGCAAGACCGGCGCCATCGGCCGCTGCGCGACCTGCGCATCAGCGTAACCGACCGCTGCAACTTCCGTTGCAGCTACTGCATGCCCAAGGAGGTGTTCGACAAGAACCACGCCTACCTGCCGCATTCCGCATTGCTCGACTTCGAGGAGATCACCCGCCTGGCGCGCTTGTTCGTCGCGCACGGCGTGCAAAAGCTGCGCCTGACCGGCGGCGAGCCTTTGCTGCGCAAGAACATCGAGCGGCTGATCGAGCAACTGGCAGCCTTGCGCACGCCCGACGGCCAGCCGCTGGACATCACCTTGACCACCAACGGCTCGCTGCTGGCGCGCAAGGCCCGGGCCTTGCGTGACGCCGGCCTGCATCGGGTCACGGTCAGCCTGGACGGACTCGATGACGCGGTGTTCCGCGGCATGAACGACGTGGACTTTCCGGTTGCCGCGGTGCTCGAGGGCATCGAGGCCGCACGCCAGGTCGGGCTGGGCCCGATCAAGGTCAACATGGTGGTCAAGCGCGGCACCAACGAACATGAAATCCTGCCGATGGCGCGGCATTTTCGTGGCACCGGCATCGTGTTGCGCTTCATCGAATACATGGACGTGGGCGTCACCAACGGCTGGCGCATGGACGAGGTCCTGCCGTCGGCGGATGTGGTGCGCCTTATCCAGCAGGAATTGCCGCTGGTGGCACTGGACCCGAGCAAGCCGGGCGAGACCGCCGAGCGCTGGGGTTATGCCGATGCGCACGGCCGCCATCGGCCGGATCTGGGCGAGATCGGCGTCATCAGCAGCGTCACCAACGCGTTTTGCCATGACTGCAACCGGGCCCGCCTGTCGACCGAAGGCCAGCTGTACCTGTGCCTGTTCGCATCGCAAGGCCATGACCTGCGGGCCTTGCTGCGTGGAGGCGCCAGCGACGCGGCCGTGACCTCGGCGATCGGCGCGATCTGGGGCCAGCGCGAGGACCGTTATTCGGAGCTGCGCAACAGCATCGACGCGCCGACCCGACCGCGGGTCGAGATGAGCTATATCGGAGGTTGATGTTGACCATGCGACAAGCCGACCCTGCCAGCCACATGCCCGCCACGCCGACTGCAGCCACCGCAGGAGCCGATTCGCCGTACCTGCCGCCGGACCAGATCACCGGCGTGGTGCTGGCCGGTGGTCGCGGCGCACGCATGGGCGGGCTGGACAAGGGCCTGCAGTTGTACGGCGGCATGCCGCTGGCCCAGCATGGCCTGCGCCGCTTGCAAGCCCAGGTCGGGGCGGTGCTGATCAACGCCAACCGCAACCTGGCGCAGTACCGCGGCTTCGGCGCGCCGGTGGTGACCGATAGCGTGCCCGACTTCGCCGGCCCGCTGGCCGGCTTCATCGCGGCGCTGGAGCATTGCCAGACACCCTATCTGGTGACGGTGCCATGCGACACGCCGCAGTTCCCGACTGACCTGGTGGCGCGGCTGGCGCAGGGCCTGTCCGATGCAGGCGCCGAGATCGCAATGGCGAGTGCCATGGAGCCCGCCGCCGACGGCACGCCCGCCTGGTATCGCCAACCGGTGTTCTGCCTGCTCAAGGTCGCGCTGCTGCCCGACCTGCGCCGCTTCGTGGCCGAGGGCGGCCGCAAGATCGGCGCCTGGACCGCACAACAACACACGGTGCAGGTGGCTTTCGACGAACCAGGCGCCTTCGCCAACGCCAATACGCTGGACCAATTGCAGTCTCTCCAGGCATGACACCCACGATCGAACAAATCGCAGCCCAGCTGCAAGCCTACGACCCGCAAAGCCTGCGTGCCGACGCGGTATTGCAATTCCTCGAACGGCTGGTCGAACCGGTCACCGAGGTGGAACAGGTCGGCGTATTCGACGCGCTCGACCGGGTACTGGCGGCCGACATCGTATCCCCGATCAGCGTGCCGCCACACGACAACTCGGCGATGGACGGGTTTGCCTTCGACGGGCAGGCCTTGCAACCGGGCCAGGCCTTGGCACTGCAGGTGGTGGGCACCGCACTGGCCGGCCAGCCCTGGCAGGGTCGGGTCGGGCCGGGACAAGCGCTCAAGATCATGACCGGCGCGGTGATGCCGCAGGGGCTGGACACCGTGGTGCCGCAGGAGCTGGCCCGCATCCAGGGCGACACCGTGACCATACCGGCCGGTGCGCTGGCGCGTGGCGACAACCGGCGCAGACTGGGCGAAGACCTGATGCAGGGCCGTGCCGCGTTGCGCCAGGGCGCGCGGCTCGGGCCGGCGGCGCTGGGACTGATCGCCAGCCTGGGCATTGCCGAAGTACCGGTGTGCCGACGCCTGACGGTGGCCTATTTTTCCACCGGCAACGAGATCCTGAGCCTGGGCGAGGCGCCACGCGCCGGCGCGGTATACGACAGCAACCGCTACACCGTGTTCGGCATGTTGCGCCGTCTCGGCGTGTCGGTTCTCGACATGGGCGTGGTGCCGGATGAGCCGGCGGCGCTGGAGCAGGCGTTCACACAGGCGGCGGCCAAGGCCGACGCGATCATCACCAGTGGCGGCGTCAGCGTCGGCGAGGCGGATTACACCAAGGCGATGATGCACAAGCTGGCCGGCAAGAGCGGCGGCGTCGCGTTCTGGCGCATCGCGATGCGTCCCGGGCGTCCGATGGCGGTCGGCCGGATCGCCGCCGATGCCGCGCGAGACGATCGCAGCGCGGTGTTGTTCGGACTGCCGGGCAATCCGGTCGCGGTGATGGTGACCTTCCTGGCCTTCGTGCGCCCTGCGCTGTTGCGCATGATGGGCTGCAGCGCCCACGGCACGCCATTGCTGCGGGCCCACAGCCAGGAGCCGATCCGCAAGAAGGCCGGTCGCACCGAGTACCAGCGCGGCATCGTCAGTGTCGCGGCCGACGGCAGCCTGCAGGTGCGCACCACCGGCAACCAGGGTTCCGGCGTACTCAGCTCGATGGTGCAGGCCAATGGCCTGATCGTGCTGGGGCACGATCAGGGCACGGTCGCCATTGGCGATGAAGTCGACGTCATGATGTTCGACGGCGCGCTATAAGCCTGACGCGCCCTTGCGCTCCAGCCCGCCGGGGCGGACAGGAGCGGCGCAATATCAGGCGACCAGGGGCTTTTCGACCGGTGCCGCCGGCGCGGCCGTCTGCACATGTGCCGCTTCCTTCTTGGCACCTGGCGCATGGCGCCGTGCCAGCAGGGTGTACATGGTCGGCACGACGAAGATCGTCAGCAAGGTGCCAAGGCTCATGCCCCCGACGATGACCCAGCCGATCTGACGCCGGCTCTCGGCACCGGCGCCGGTCGCCAGGGCCAGCGGCAAGGCGCCCAGCACCATGGCGCCGGTGGTCATCAGGATCGGGCGCAGCCGCTGCGATGCCGACTTGCGGATCGCGTCCATCATGTCCATGCCCTGTTCGCGCAGTTGGTTGGCAAACTCCACGATCAGGATGCCGTGTTTGGTGATCAGGCCCACCAGCGTGATCAGGCCTATCTGACTGAACACGTTGAGCGTGCCACCAGACCATTGCAAGGCCAGCAGCGCGCCGGCCATCGACAGCGGCACGCTGAGCAGGATCACGAACGGGTCGACGAAACTCTCGAACTGCGCCGCCAGCACCAGGAAGATGAAGAACAAGGCCAGCACGAACACCAGCGTCAGCGAGTCCGACGACTTGCGGAACTCACGGCTGATGCCGTTGAGGTCGGTCGCGTAACCCGGCTTGAGCACCTTCTTCGCAGTCTGGTCCATGAAGTCGAGTGCCTCGCCGACCGAATAATTCGGTGCCAGGTTGGCGGTGATCGATGCCGAGCGGCGCTGGCCGAAATGGTTGAGTTCGCGCGGCACCACCACCTCGCGGATCTTGACCAGCGCGGACAACGGAATCATCGTGTCGTTGCGCCCGCGCACGAAGATGCGCTCGATGTCCGACGGCGTGCCGCGCCCGGAGTCGGTGGTCTGCACGATCACATCGTATTGCTCGCCGTCGCGCTTGAAGCGCGTCACGATGCGCCCGCCGAGCATGGTCTCGACCGCCCGCGCGATCGCGTCGACGCCGACGTTGTTGTCCGCCGCCCGTTCACGATCGACCTCGAGCCTGATCTCCGGCTTGTTCAGCCGCAGGTCGGTGTCGACCTGGGCGAAGCCCGGATTCCTGGCCAGTTCGTCCTGGAACAAACGAACCGTCTGCGCCAGGTTGGCATAACTCTCCGACGTGATGATCACGTAGTTGACCGGGCGTTGCGTGAAGCCCTGGCCGAGCGACGGCGGCGTGATCGGGAACGCGCTCACGCCGGTCAGGCCGGCCACCCGCGGCGTCATCTCGCGTGCCATCTCCTGTGTCGTGCGCTTGCGCTCCTCCCAGGGCACGGTGCGAAAGAAGATGTTGCCTTGTGCCACCGTCGGGTTGCCGATGGTGGCGAAGACGCGGTCGAATTCGGGGAAGTCGGCCCCGATGCGCTCGATCGCGTTGGCATAGCGGTTCGTGTACGCCAGCGTCGCGCCATCGGGTCCGTTGACCGGCG
>JBFJZP010000168.1:0-6546 GCA_041622095.1 Burkholderiaceae bacterium
CGACGCGCTCGACGACAAGCAGTGGGGCGACTACCTGTTCATGCGCAAGAACCCGAAGGGTCAACACTTCGAGCAATGGCACCATAGCCAGGGCTGCCGGCGCTGGTTCAATGCCGAGCGCGACACCGTGACCTATCGGTTCAAGCAGTTCTACAAGCCGGGCGAGCAGCCGGTCGTTCCCGGCGCGGCCCAGGCGCCGGCGGATGACGCCAGCGCCAAGACGGGGGATGCGGCATGAGCGGCGCACGTATCGACAAGGCCGGCATCCGGCTCGACCGCAAGCGCAGCCTCAAGTTCCGCTTCAACGGACGCGACTACCAGGGCTTCGCCGGTGACACGCTGGCATCGGCGGTGCTGGCCGCCGGCGACAAGGTGTTGTCGCGCTCCTGGAAATACCATCGCCCGCGCGCGATCCTGACCTGTGGTGTCGAGGAGCCGGCAGCGCTGGTGCAGCTGGAGACCGGCGCCTGGACGATTCCCAACGCGAAGATGCCCGAGGTGGAGCTGTATGACGGCTTGAGCGCCGAGAGCGCCTTGCCCTGGCCGAGCCCGGGCAAGCACCTGCTGAGCATCAACCGATGGTTCTCGGCGCTGTTCCCGGCCGGTTTCTATTACAAGACCTTCATGTGGCCGGCCAAGGCCTGGATGTGGTACGAGCGTTTCATCCGCAAGGCCGGTGGCCTGGGCGCGGCGCCGACCGAAGAGGACCAGGACCGCTATGTGCAGCAGAACATCCACTGCGATGTGCTGGTGGCCGGTGGTGGCATTGCCGGGCTGGCGGCTGCCCTGGCGGCCGGGCGCAGCGGCGCCCGGGTGATCCTGGCCGAGCTCGGCCCGCACCTGGGCGGCAACGCGCATCGGTTGCAGGGCACGATCAATGGCAAGCCGGCACGCGACTGGGTGCGCGACGCCGAGCGCGAACTGGCGCAGATGCCGGAAGTGCGCATCATCCACCGCGGTGTGGTGTTCGGTTGCCATGACCACAATTTCCTGACCATTCGCGAGTCCTTGACCGACCACCTTCCGCTGGCCGAACGCAAGGGGTTCCGCGAACGCCTGTGGCGCGTGCGCGCGGGGCGCGTCGTGCTGGCCACCGGCGCACATGAGCGTCCGATGGTGTTCGGCAACAACGATCTGCCCGGTGTGATGTTGTCGTCGGCGCTGGCCGACTATGCCGAGCTGTATGGCGTGCGGGTGGGTCGGCAGGTGGTGCTGGTCACCACCAACGACAGCGCGTATGCGGATGCGCGGCTGTTGCAGGCGGCCGGTGCCACGGTCACGGTGGTCGACACCCGTGCCGGCGAGCCGGCGGGCGGCAGCCGGGCGCAACTGGCGCAGAAGGACGGCATCACCGTGCTGCGCGGTTTTGTTCCGGTCCAGGCCAAGGGCACCGGCGTGGTGTCTGCACTGGTGCTGCGCAAGATGGACGGCGACAAGGCCAGTGGCGAAGAGCGCACTTTGGCTTGCGACACGATCGGCATGGCCGGGGGCTGGAATCCGGCCATCCATCTGTATTCGCACTCCGGCGGCAGGGCGCGCTGGGACGATGCGGCAGTGTGTTTCCGTCCCGGCAACCCGATGCCGGATCAGGTCAGTGTCGGCGCCTGCAACGGCAGCTTCAGCATGGGCGTCAGCCTGGACGAAGGCAGCCTGGCCGGCGCGGCAGCGGCCACCCAGACCGGCTTCGACGCCAGGGCCGAGGCCTATGCGGTCGACGAAATGGCGCTCGAGCCGACCGGCCGGTTCTGGATCGCCGAAACCGGGCAGCCGCTGTCGCGCCGGGCCAAGGCCTTTGTCGACTACCAGAACGACGTGTCGGCGAGCGACATCGAACTGGCGATCCGCGAAGGTTTCGAATCGATCGAACACATCAAGCGCTACACCGCGATGGGTTTCGGCACCGACCAGGGCAAGCTGGGCAATATCAACGGCATGGCACTGGCCGCCCGCGCAATGGGCAAGCCGATCCAGGAGGTCGGCACCACGACCTTCCGGCCCAACTACCTGCCGGTAACGTTCGGCACGCTGGCTGGCATCGAACGCGGCGAGTTGTTCGACCCGGCGCGCAAGACCAGTCCGCATGAGGCCCATGTGGCGGCCGGCTGCCTGTTCGAGGATGTCGGCCAATGGAAGCGGCCCTGGTATTTCCCGAAGAAGGGCGAAGACCTGCATGCTGCGGTGAGCCGCGAGGTCCTGGCGGTGCGCAACGGCGTGGGCATGCTCGATGCGTCCACGCTGGGCAAGATCGACATCCAGGGTCCGGACGCGGCCAAGCTGCTGAACTGGGTCTATACCAACCCCTGGCTCAAGCTCGAGGTCGGCAAGTGCCGCTACGGCCTGATGCTCGACGAGAACGGCATGGTGTTCGACGACGGCGTGACCGCGCGCCTGGGCGAGAACCATTTCCTGATGACCACCACCACCGGTGGCGCGGCGCGGGTGCTGGGCTGGCTGGAGCGCTGGGTGCAGACCGAATGGCCGGACATGAAGGTCTACATGAGTTCGGTCACCGACCACTGGTCGACCTTTGCCGTGGTCGGGCCGCAAAGCCGCGCGGTGGTGCAGAAGGTCTGCGCCGACGTGGACCTGTCCAACGAGGCCTTCCCGTTCATGAGCCTGCGTAACGGCACGGTGGCCGGTGTGCCGGCGCGCATCATGCGCATCAGCTTCTCCGGCGAGATGTCGTTCGAGATCAACGTGCCGTCCAACACCGGCGCCCATGTCTGGCAGGCGCTGATGGAGGCCGGCAAGGAATTCGACATCACGCCGTATGGCACCGAGACGATGCACGTGTTGCGGGCCGAGAAGGGATACATCATCGTCGGGCAGGACACCGACGGATCGATCACACCTTACGACCTGGGCATGGGCGGCATGGTGTCCAAGACCAAGGATTTCCTGGGTCGGCGCTCGCTCACGCGCAGCGACACCGCACGCGAAGATCGCAAGCAACTGGTCGGCCTGATGCCCGACGATGCAAAGCTGGTGTTGCCCGAGGGCACGCAACTGACCGAACAGTCCAAGGCATCCCCCCCGCCGGTGCCGATGATCGGCCATGTGACCTCGAGTTATTACAGTCCGACACTGGAGCGCTCGATTGCGATGGCGGTTGTGCGTTCGGGCACGCAGCGCATGGGCCAGAAGGTCTACGCGGCGCTGGCCGACGGCCGCTACGTGGCGGCCACGGTCTGCAGCCCGGTGTTCTACGACCCGGAAGGAAAACGTCTTCATGCATGACGCCATTTTGAAAAGCCCTCTGGCCGGCCTGCTCGGCCGCCAGGCGCGCGAGTTGCAGGTCGATGGTCGACCCTGCACGCTGGCGGAGATCCCCTTCGTCGACATGCTGAACCTGCGCGGCGACGCCAGCGACCCGCATTTCGCGCGGGTGGTGCTCGAGGCCAGCGGCCTGCACCTGCCGCAAAAACCCAATACCGCCAGCATCGATCCGCAGCGCCAGCTGTTGTGGCTGGGCCCGGACGAATGGCTGCTCAAGCTGCGCGACCGCCAGGGCGCAGCGGTGATGGAGGCCCTGCAGGCGGGCCTGCAGGGACAACACAGCGCGGTGGTCGACGTCGGGCACGGCAATACCACGCTGCTGCTGCAAGGCCCGGCCAGCGCCGACCTGCTGGCGCGTGGTTGCCCGCTCGACCTGCATCCGAGGGCATTCGGCACCGGTGCGCTGGCGCAAAGCCATATCGCCAAGGCCGGTGCGACGGTGTTGTGCCTTTACGCCGGTATCCAGTACGAGATTACGGTGCGGCGCAGTTTCGCCGACTACCTGGTGCGCTGGTTGGGCGAGGCCGGCGCCTGATTCAGGCTGAACCGTGTCTGCCGCGCAGCCAAACCGCACCGGCGCCATGCGGTATTTCCTGGGTATCGACACCGGCGGTACCTTCACCGACGCGGTGCTGCTCGATACCGGGCGCCAGGTGGTTGCCGCCGCCAAGAGCCTGACAACGGCATTCGAGCTGTCGCAGGGAATCGGCGATGCGCTCGATCAACTGCCGCAGGACTTGCTGGCACAGGTCGACCTGGTTTCTTTGTCGACCACCTTGACCACCAACTCGGTGGTGGAAGGCAAGGGCGCGCCGGTCTGTGTACTGCTTGCCGGATACGACGCCGCGCAGATCAAGTCCAGTGGCCTGATCGAGCTGCTCGGCATGGATGCGATCGTGTCGCTGCCCGGCGGGCATGACGCCGGCGGGGCAGCGCTGACGCCGATCGACGAGGCCATGTCGCGCGAAGCCATCCTGCGCCAGGCGCCGCGGGTATCGGCATTTGCGATCTCCGCCAGTTTCGGCGTGCGCAACCCTGCGCATGAACTGCAATTGCGCGCGCTGGTCGAGTCCTTGTGCGACAAGCCCGTCACCTGCGGCCATGAACTGGCCTCGAGCCTGGGCGCGCCACGACGGGCGCTGACGGTGGCGCTCAATGCGCGCATGGTGTCGCATGTGGCGGCGCTGATCTCCGCGGTGCGCCGGACGCTGGAGTGGCACCGGATCGAGGCGCCGTTGATGATGGTGCAGGGCGACGGTACGCTGGTCAACGTGGCGGGCGCGCTCAAGCGCCCGGTGGGCACGGTGTTGTCCGGCCCGGCCGCCAGCGTGCTCGGCGCCTGTGCGCTCAGCGGCCATGCCGACGCGATCGTGGCCGACATGGGTGGTACCACCACCGATATCGCGGTCGTGCGCGGCGGCAGCCCGGAGCTCAGCCATGAAGGCGCCATGATCGGGCAGTGGCGTCCGATGGTCGAGGCGGTCAAGGTCTATGCGATCGGCCTCGGTGGCGACAGCGAGGTGCGTTTCGGTGGTGGCGAAGGCCTGGTCATCGGGCCGCGCCGGGTGTTGCCGCTGAGCCTGCTGGCGCACCAGCATCCCTGGGTGCTCAAGGTGCTCGAGCGCCAGCAGTCCGAGGCACCCCATGCCAGCCAGATCCGGTTTGCGCAGCGGCTGCAGTCCGACGCGGCGCTGGTGGCGCGGCTGGCGGACGACGAGCACGCGGCCTGGGAGCGCCTTGCCCAGGGACCGGTCGACGTCGAGCGCGCCAACATCGAGGAGCGGGGCTTGTCCAAGGCGATCGCCCGTCTGGAACGCAAGGGGCTGGCGATCTACAGTGGATTCACGCCCAGCGACGCGGCGCATGTGCTCGGCCTGTCCGACCACTGGAGTGTCGACGCGGCGGTTTTCGGCGCCCGGATCTGGGCGCGCCAGATGCGCCACCTGTATGGCCTGGGCACCTGGCCCCAGGGCGATGCGCTTGCGCCGTCGCGCGACGTGATCGACAAGGTGGTCGGCGTGATCAGCCAGAAACTGATCGAGGCCGGCCTGAACGATGCCGGGCAGATGAACGAAGCCAATGCCGGCAAGGTGGCCAGCCTGCTGACGGCGATGGCGATGCAGGCGGGAGCCGGTGGCGATGGCAGCCATGCGTCGGTGTTCAGCCTGCGCTTTGCGCCGCAGTTGCCGCTGGTGGCGGTTGGCGCGCCGGCCGGCATCTATTACCCGGCGGTGGCGCGTGGCCTGGGCATGGCGCTGGCGTTGCCGCGGTTTGCGGAGGTGGCCAACGCGGTGGGTGCGGTGCTCGGCCAGGTCTCGCAGCGGGTGCATCTGACGGTCTCGCAACCGGTGCGGGGTGTGTTCCGCGTCTTCACCCAGGCCGGTCCAAGGGATTTCGATGCATTGGCGCCGGCGATCACGCTGGCGCAGGAACTGGCCAGCGCGCAGGCGCTGGAGCGCGCGATGGATGCCGGTGCCGCCAGGGCCAGCGTGGTGCTGAGTCGCTGGAACAACCAGGTCCACAACGACATCGACGGCAACATGTTCTTCGAGGCCCGGGTGACCGCGACCGCATCCGGTCCGCCCTTGACCTTGTCCGACCGCCAGGGGCGGGTTCCAGCCGATGACGGGCTCGCGCAAATGGCTTGAGTCGGCGCTGGCGCGCCAGGGCCTGCGCCTGCGCGGCGGCTGGGTGCCGCAAGCACAGGACGGTCTGGCCGAACTGGCCACCGGGCCGGTGGCGGTGGTCTGGATGGTCGGGCAGGTGGGCTCCGAATGTTGGCCGGCGTTTGCGCGTTCCGGTTTTCTGGCCGATGGAAAGCCCGATCCGATGGATCGCTGGAGCAAGGCCATCGGCGACGATCTCGCGCAGCGGTGTGGCGGCCGGGCGATTTATCCTTCCGACGGACCGCCGTACGCGCCCTTCCAGCAATGGGCCCGGCGCGCCGAGCCGCTCGCCACCAGCCCGGTGTTGCTGCAGATCCATCCGCAATATGGCTTGTGGCATGCCTACCGTTTTGCGCTGGCCGTGCCGCGGCTCGACTCCGCCGATGCCGCCGCCATCGCCGCGCAACCCAGCTTGCCGCTGGCCGACCTGTGTCTTTCCTGCACCGGCCAACCCTGCCTGTCGGCTTGTCCGGTACAGGCGTTCGAGCCCGGCCGTTACCAGGTGCAGCGTTGCGCCGGCCATCTGCATACGGATGCGGGCGCGGACTGCATGCGGGGCGGATGCCTGGCGCGGCGTGCCTGTCCTGTGGGCAGCGAGCATCGA
>JBFJZP010000169.1:0-6539 GCA_041622095.1 Burkholderiaceae bacterium
CCCGTAGCGGTGGCTTCGGCGGCGGCGGTGGTGGTGGTTACGGCGGCGGTGGCGGTGGCCGCAGCGGCGGCGGCGGTGGTTACGGCGGCGGCGGCGGCGGCGGTGGCCGCAGCGGCGGCGGCGGCTACGGCGGTGGTCGCAGCAGCTACTGATCTGCCAATGGCATCACCTCCGTGATGCTGTTCAAGACAAAGGGGCCTTCGGGCCCCTTTTGTATGGGTGAGCGGGTCGGTCGCCCGGCTCGCCACAGGTTCAGGTATCCGCGATGCGTTTCTTGCGCGGCCGGCCGGCAAACAGTCGGTCGAACAAGGCGTTGGGCAGCAGGCGCAGCAACTTGGCCACCACACCCATCTGCCAGGGAATCACACAGTAGCTGGCACCTCGCCCGATCGCGGCAAACGCCTTTTCAGCGAAATCCGCCGCCGGCATCAGGAATGGCATCCGGTAGCGGTTGCCTCGTGTCAAGGGTGTATCGACATATCCCGGGCTGATCGTCACCACCCGTACACCCGACGCACGCAACTCGCCGCGCAAGGACTCGCAATAACTGATGACCGCAGCCTTGCTGGCGCAATAGGCGCCGTGCCCGGGCATTCCGCGAATGCCGTTGACACTGGCAATACCGACCAGCGCGCCACTGCCACGCTGCTGCATCGGCGCGACGAAAGCATGGAACGTGGCGGCCAGTCCGACGTTGTTGACGGCGTACACCTGCTGCAACACGTCGATGTCCTGCCGCACCGCGGTATCGACACCCACGCTGATGCCGGCGGCGGCGATCACCACATCCGGAACACCGAGTTCCTGCAGGCAGCCTTGTGCGACCGCAATCACGCTGTCGATCACCGCCACGTCGGCCGCATAGGTTCGCAGACGGGCCGGATCGACACCGACCTCTGACGCCCAGGCCGCGATCACATCGGTACGCCGCGCAACCAACGCCAGCCGGAAGCCGGCCTGGTAGTAACGCCAGGCCAGGGCCTGGCCGATTCCACTGGAAGCCCCGGTGATGAAGACCAACGGCGCCATGGCCTGCTCAGGGCTTGGACTTCACCGACTTGCCCGGCATGAGCAAGCCCTTGACCCGGCCCTGCATCAGCATGACCTGGCTCTGGTAGTCGTAGTCCATTGTGTCGCCGACAAAAACGTCGTCGCCACGGCGCAATTCGACCGGTTTGTCCGACTTCACGCGTTCGGTCTCTGTATTGGTATGCAGGTACTCTCCGCGGAACTCGATCCGCGGCTGGACGACGCCGGTGTCATCCGGTTGCGCGGCACGGATCAGCAGGGCATTGCCGAACAACTCGACCACGGTCGCGTCGCTGTTCGTCAGTGCCCGGTCGGCGGTCGCGGTGGTCAATCGGCCCAGGTCATCGAAACTGCGAATCCGGATCCGGTCGATTTCCAGGGTATCGCTGTCCGGATAGTGGCGTGCCGCAGTGCCGAACACCTCGCTCTTGAGTCGACCTCCCATTGCAAAGGTCGTGACGGAGAAGTCCTTCATGTAGTAGTCCGGATCGGAACGAACAGGTCTCTCCTGCGCGACTGCAACCGGCTTGGGCGAGTTCTGCACCAACCAATAGGTACCCAGCGCCATCAAGCCCATCACCGCGATCGGCAGGTAGATGGCCAGACGGTCCCAGACCATCAACAACACGCGGATCACGCGCGGGCTTCCTGCAGCAACTGGCCGTACCGTCCGGCAGCGATCAGCAGCAGATCGCAGAACTCGCGCGCCGCGCCTTGTCCACCACCGCGCCGCGTCACATGGTCCACCTGCGCCAGCACCTCGTCATGCGCATTGGGTGGCGCGGCACAGAAGCGGCTGCGCTGCATCAATGCCAGGTCGGGCCAGTCGTCGCCGATCACCGCAACCTGTTGCCAGTCCATGCCCAGCTTGCGCAGACAGTCCTGCGCAGCGGAAAGCTTGTTGTCCACACCGAAATACGCATCGACGATACCGAGCGCCTTCAGGCGCACACGCAGCGCCTTGGCATCGCGGCCGGTGATCACCACCGGCCTGATGCCGGATTGCTGCAGCAACTTGATGCCATGGCCGTCGAGAACATGGAAACGCTTGATGGTCTCGCCGGTCGCCGAGAAAAACAGGCCGCCATCGGTCAACACGCCGTCGATGTCGAAAATCGCCAGCCTGATGCCCTGGGCCTTGAGCAACAATTCGGCCGGATAGTGCAGTGCGGGTTGTTGCATCAGATGACTTTCGCCCGCATCAGGTCATTGCTGTTGAGCGCACCACACAACTTGCCGGCCTCGTCGACCACCAGCACGCTGGTGATGCGATGGTGCTCCATCAGGTCGGCGGCATCCACCGCCAACGCCTGCGCAGCCACCGTTCGCGGGTTCGCCGTCATGACCTGTTCGGCGGTGAGCACGCGCAGGTCCGCCCCTTTCTCGACCAGCCGGCGCAGATCACCGTCGGTGAAGATGCCGGCCAGCCGTCCATCGGCGTCAACCACTGCGACCGCGCCCAGTCCCTTGCGGCTCATCTCGCGCATCAATTCGCTCAAGCCGGCCTGCGGACGAACCTGCGGCACCGCATCGCCGATGCGCATCACGTCCCGCACATGGGTGAGCAACTTGCGTCCCAGGCTGCCGCCCGGATGTGAACGGGCAAAGTCCTCTGCCTTGAATCCACGCGCATCCAGCAGCGCGACCGCCAGCGCGTCACCCATCGCCAGTTGGGCCACCGTGCTGGCCGTGGGGGCAAGGTTGAGCGGACAGGCTTCACGGGCAACACTGCAGTCGAGCACGATGTCGGCGTGGCGTGCCAGCGTCGAATCGACCCGGCCGGTCATGGCAATCACGGTCGCGCCCTGGCGCTTGACCACCGGCAGGATGGCGACAAGTTCGTCCGACTCGCCGCTGTTGGACAACACCAGCAGCAGGTCGTCGCCACGGATCATGCCGAGGTCGCCATGCAGGGCTTCACCGGTGTGCACGAACAGCGCCGGCGTGCCGGTGGACGCCAGCGTGGCGGCAAGCTTGCGCCCGATATGGCCGCTCTTGCCCATGCCCATGACCACCACCCGTCCGCGCACCGAGACCATGGCCTGCAAGGCCTGGACGAAACCACCATCGAGCCGATCCTTCAGGCCCTTGATGGCTTCGATCTCGATGTCGAAGGTCTGCCGCGTCAGCCGGATGGCCTGCTCGGCATCGATTCGGGTAGCGGGATCAGATAAGGCGTTCATCACTTCATATTATCGGCGTGGCCGGCACTTCTCTTGCTAGTATGCCGGCATGGGCGCACTCGAACTTACGTTGGTCTACCTTCTGGCAGCAGTGCTGGGCGTGGTGGCCTGCCGTTCGCTCAAGCTTCCGCCGATGCTGGGTTATCTGGCCGTGGGTGTGGTGATCGGTCCGAATGCGCTGGCGCTGGCCGAAAATTCCGAGGCGGTGCGCCATCTGGGTGAATTCGGCGTCGTGTTCCTGATGTTCGTCATCGGCCTGGAATTCAACCTGGCCAAGTTGCGCTCGATGCGCAGCCATGTGTTCGGCCTCGGTCTGTTCCAGGTATCGATCACGATGCTGATGGGCACCGTCGGCATGCTGGTGCTGGCCTGGTTGCTGCCGCAGTTCTGGGCCATGAGCTGGCAGACCGCGCTGGCCTTGTCCAGTGCGCTGGCCATGAGCAGCACCGCCATCGTCGTCAAGCTGATGGTCGAACGGCTGGAACTCGAGTCCGAACACGGCAAGCGGGTGATGGGCGTGTTGCTGTTCCAGGATCTGGCAGTCGTGCCCTTGCTGGTGCTGATTCCGGCGCTGGGTGCTACCGGTGAGAACCTCGCCATGGCACTGTCGCTGGCCGCACTCAAGGCCACGGTGTTGATCACGGTATTGCTGGTCGGCGGCCAGCATGTGATGCGCTGGTGGCTGACGCTGGTGGCCCGGCGCAAGAGTGAAGAGTTGTTCGTGCTGAACCTGCTGCTGATCACGCTCGGACTGGCATGGCTGACCGAAATCGCCGGGCTGAGCCTGGCACTCGGTGCCTTCATCGCCGGCATGTTGATCTCCGAGACGGAATACAAGCACCAGGTGGAAACCGACATCCGCCCGTTCCACGACGTGTTGCTCGGCTTGTTCTTCATCAGCATCGGCATGTTGCTCGACTGGCGCCTGGTACTCGAACGTTGGCCGCTGGTGCTGCTGCTGGTCACGCTGCCGGTGTTGTTCAAGGCGGTGCTGGTGACCTTGCTGGCCAAGGGCCTGGGTTCGTCCTGGGGTATTTCGCTGCGCACCGGTCTGTACCTGGCACAAGCCGGCGAATTCGGCTTCGTGCTGCTGACGCTGGCCCAGCAGAATTCGCTGGTCCCGCCGGCCTTGCTCAATCCGATCCTGGCCAGCATGGTGTTGTCGATGCTGGCCACGCCCTTCATCATCATGTACAGCAACCGGATCGTCATGAAACTGGTCTCCAGCGACTGGCTGCAGCAGTCGCTGCAGATGACGACGATTGCGCGCAAGTCGATCAACTCGAACAAGCACGTGATCATCTGCGGTTACGGCCGCTGCGGACAGAACCTGGCACGGATGCTGGAAGGCGAAGGCATTCCCTACATGGCGCTGGACCTGGACCCGGACCGGGTGCGCCAGGCCGCCGCGGCCGGCGATTCGGTCGTGTTTGGCGATGCGGCGCGCCTGCAGGCGCTGATGGCAGCCGGTCTGTCGCGCGCCAGCGCACTGGTCATCACCTATGTCGAAGTGCAAGGCGCGCTCAAGGTGCTCGACCATGCCCACACCCACGCGCCGCAGGTTCCGGTGATCGTGCGCACCCGCGACGATATCGACCTGGAGCGGCTGCGCCTGGCCGGTGCTGCCGAGGTGGTGCCGGAGGCGATCGAAGGCTCGCTGATGCTGGCCAGCCATGCGCTGGCGCTGGTCGGCGTGCCGATGCGCCGGGTGATCCGGGTGGTGCAGAACCAGCGTGACGCGCGCTACAACCTGCTGCGCGGCTATTTCCATGGCGCGGACGACGATTCGGTCGACGAGTTGCACCATGAACGCCTGGCTACCTTCACACTGCCACTGGGTGCCCGCTCGATCGGACAACCACTGGGCAGCCTGGCGCTGCACGCCATGGGTGTACGCGTGGTCAACCTGCGACGCAACAACGGTCGCTCATTGCCGGTCAGCGACGAGACCCTGCTCGAAGGGGGCGACACCCTGGTGCTGTCCGGCAAACCGGAGAACCTTTCCGTCGCCGAGCACAAGCTGCTGCAGGCAAAATGAGGCCTCGGCCATCGTCACGCGCGCGAATCACCATGCACAACATGAACGTCCAGGACTATCTACGCGAACACATCCGCACGGTGCCGGACTGGCCAGCGCCCGGTGTGCAGTTCCGGGACATTACGCCCTTGCTGCAGGAGGCCAAGGTGTTCCGGGTGCTGATCGACGCGTTCGTACACCGCTACATGGATCCCGAGCGGCGCCCGGACGTGGTGGCCGGCCTGGACGCCCGCGGCTTCATTCTGGGTTCGGTCGTGGCCTATGAACTCAATGTCGGCTTCGTGCCGATCCGCAAGAAGGGCAAGCTGCCGTTCACCACGGTCGCCGAGACCTACGAACTCGAATACGGCAGCGCCACCGTCGAGTTGCATACCGACGCAGTCAAGCAGGGCGACCGGGTGCTGCTGATCGACGACCTGATCGCAACCGGCGGAACCATGATGGCGGGCAAAAAGCTGCTGGAAAAACTCGGCGCCAACGTCATGGAAGGCGCCGCCATCGTCGACCTGCCGGAACTCGGTGGATCGGCCAGACTGCGGGCGGCCGGACTGCCCTTGTTCACGCTGGTCGACTTCGCCGGGCACTGAGTCCGGCGAAGTCGCGTCCTCAGGTAATCGCGATCTTCATGCGATTGCTCACCAAGCGGCGCGCCATGATCGCGCCGAGTGCCATCGTCAGCGACAAGGCCACTGTTGGCTGGCGATTGGCCAGCTCGGAGAATCGCATCGGGCTCAGCGTCCACAACTTGCAGGCACTGCCGGCCTGGACCGTCGCACTGCGCGCCATGCGGGAAAAGAATCCGCCTTCACCGATCACGGCACCAGCGCCGACGGCGGCCAACTGGATCTTGCCGGCGCCGTCCTCGAAATGCACCGTCAACATGCCGGATTCGACGAAATAAAGGGTACGGTCTTCGGCGCCTTGCGCAATCAGGATCCGGCTGGCCGCCAGTTCCATCGGCTGCATGTAGGCCGCCAGCACATCCCATTGCGCCAAGGTCAAGGCGTGACCAAGACGCACTTCGGCCTGATCGCTGGCGATCGCATTGAGCAGGGCCTTGATGTCAGCCTGTGTGGTGGAAGCAGGTGTGGTGGCCATGGTGCATGAGTTCAGACCGCAAACTGCAGGGCATAGTTATAGCGGCAAATGGTCGACTCTGGCCGGCGGCGTCATTTTCCGATGCAAAAGCGCGAGAAAATAACCCCCAGCAAGTCGTCGGCACCAAATGCCCCGGTGATTTCACCCAGCGCATTTTGCGCCAGGCGCAGTTCTTCCGCCACCAGGTCCAG
>JBFJZP010000170.1:0-6518 GCA_041622095.1 Burkholderiaceae bacterium
CCGAGGTCTGGGTCTCCAGCCCGGCAATCGCGCGCAGCAAGGTGGTCTTGCCACAACCCGACGGGCCGAGAAAACACACGAACTCGCCAGCGAATACTTCGAGCGACAAGTCCTTTAGCGCCCAGAAGCTGCCGAATTGCTTCGTCAGATGGTCGATGCGCAGGTAGGGTTGGGAGGGCGTCTGAGCGTCTTTGTCTGGCATGCGCGTGCGCGGAGCACAACACCCGATCGCTTGATCAGGTGTTGCGTCCGTCCGGTGTCACAGGATCGGGAGGGAACTGACTTACTTCGGTGCCGACTTGCCGTCGTAGCGCTTGGTCCACTCGGCCAGGATGCGTGCGCGCTCGGCGCCCATCTTGGACAGGTCGATCTTGACCATGGCGGCGTCTGCGCTCGGCGGATAGTTTGGCGGCGCCGGATTCATGCCGGGGTAACCGACGATGGCGTAGTACTTGCCGTACAACTCATAAGCACCTTTGCTGATCGCGAAATCCGCCAGCTTCTGGGCCGCAGCCATGTTCTTCGTGCCCTTGACGATGGCAGTGGCCTCCATGTCCCAGGGTGCACCTTCCTTGGCCAGGATGATGTCGATCGGGGCGCCACCGGTTTTCTCCTTGGCGCCGCGCATGTCGAAGCCGATGCCGATCACGCGTTCGCCCTTGGCCGCCTGCACGCAAGGTGCAGAGCCGGAGTGGGTGTAGACAGCGACGTTCTGGTGCAGTTTGTCCATGAACTCCCAGCCGCCTTTTTCGCCCATGATCTGCAACCAGGCATAGACCGCCTGGTATCCGGTGCCCGACGAGGCCGGATTCGGCATCACGATGGAATCCTTGTAGACCGGATTGGTCAGGTCGGCCCAGGATGCCGGCTTGGGCATGTTCTTCTTACCGCCTTCGATGGTGTTGAAACACATCACCGCCAGCCAGGCGTCCATGCCGGTCCAGGTGGTCGGGTTCTTGTCGCTGCGAAATACCGGCTTGATCTGGTCGACGCCCTTCGGTGTGTAGGGCTGCAACATGCCCATCGAGTCGAACAGCGCGATGCTCGAGGCGCCCAGGCCCCAGATCACGTCGGCGCGCGGGTTGTCCTTCTCGGCCAGCAAACGGGCGGTGATCACGCCGGTGGAGTCGCGCACCCAGGCAATCTCGACGTCGCTGTTCGACGCCTCGAAGGCCTGCTTGTAAGCGCCCAACTGGTCGTTTTCCAGCGCGGTGTAGACGGTGATCTTGGTCTTTTGCGCGAAGGCCGGAACGGCCAGCAACGCGGAGACCGCGACCATTGCCGCGCCTTGCAGCAACTTGCGGACGGTAGGTTTGAACATGATGACAACTCCTAAGGCAAATGGGTGAATGAACCCCGGACAAGCCGGCGCAGCAGAGGCACTTTATGAATACAGCGTGACAAGATCGTTACAAGCGTCGGTGCGAGCACAGTGTCAGCGCATTTATTTTTATTGTCAACAATTTACAAAAGACTGTTTACACACCGGACCGACGCGCCACCGAGCGGGCCGGCAGCACAACAGCATACGGGCGGACGGCGTTTGCGGAGGCAGGATTTACCCGTACGGCCTTAAACGAAACCCGGCTCAGGGCGATGCGCTTGCAACAAGCATGCCTGAAACACCCGCGCAGAGCGGGACGGTTCGGGTGAACGGCGCAAGATGGCCAGGAACTGGCAGTTGTAACGGAACAGCGCCGGGTGCAGCGCCCGCATCTGACCGCTGCGTGCAAACTGCTCCGCATAATGCTCCGGCAGAAAACCCAGGAAGCGGCCGGACAGGATCAAGGTGGCGATCGCCTCCTGGTCGAACGCAGTGGCCTGGCGTGACAGCCGCATCTGCTGGCTGATTTCCATGTTCGGCGAGTGATAACCGAGACCGGCGAATCGATGGGTCTCCAGGACATCCCAACCCATTGCGGTGTCCTTTGCACCAAACAGTGGGTGCGATGCACCGCAATACAGCAACATCGTCTCGTCGAACAACACGTCGTAACTCAGGCTGTCGGAGCGCCGGTGGCCCGGAATCACGCCGACCTGGAACTGGCCGTCGATCACGCCGCGCTCGATCGCATTGATCGGCGCGACATGCAGGTTCAGCGATACGTCCGGCGCCTGCTCGCAAAACAGCGCGATCGCCGCGCCGATATGGGCCGCCGGATTACTCGCGGTCTTGTCGAACAGCGCCACATGCAACTGCCCGCCCAGGCGCCGGTGGATCGCGTCCACACTGGCGCGAAACGCCTCGGTCGAGGCCAGCAGGCGGATGGTTTCGGCATAGATCTGCTCGCCTTCGGCGGTCAGCGCAAATCCGCCCCGGCCGCGCCGGCACAAGGTCATGCCCAGCCGCACCTCGAGGTCCTTGACATGGCGGCTGATGGTCGAGACGCCGATGTTGAGCTCCAGTTCGGCAGCCGCCATGCCGCCGCAATCCACGACCGTCTTGAATACGCGCAGCAGGCGCAGATCCATGTCGCCGAGCTGGCCCAGGACCGCATGGCTTTTTACTTGCATAAACAGGCAACTGAATGGTGATATTTAGACATTCATGAGAGTAACAGAGACGGCCACAATCGACATCTGCAAGCGCCATGGCGCCCGCATTCCTGTCATTCCCGTTGTATTGCCGGAGAAACCACGATGAATTTCAACGACGCCCAGCACCTGTCACCCGCACCCCGCACCGACGCTGCCTGGTTGGACGCACACTGGATGCCGTACACCGGCAACCGCGACTTCAAGGCCAACCCGCGCATGATGGTCAGCGCCGAAGGTTGCTACTACACCGACATCAACGGACGCAAGATCATGGACGGCCTGTCCGGCCTGTGGTGCTGCGGCCTGGGCCATGGACGGCGCGAGATCACCGAGGCGGTGAGCCGCCAGATCGCCACGCTGGACTATGCGCCGGCCTTCCAATATGGCCACCCGCTGTCGTTCGAGCTGGCCAACAAGATCAAGGAACTGACGCCGCAAGGCCTGGACTATGTGTTCTTCACCGGCTCCGGCTCGGAAAGCGCTGACACCTCGCTGAAGATGGCACGTGCCTACTGGCGCACCAAGGGCCTGGCCAGCAAGACCCGCTTCATCGGTCGCGAGAAGGGTTACCACGGCGTGAACTTCGGCGGCATCTCGGTCGGTGGCATCGTGGCCAACCGCAAGGCGTACGGCCAGGCGATCGAAGCCGACCACCTGCCCCATACGATGGTGCCGGGCAACGAATTCTCGCGCGGCATGCCGGCCAGCGGCGTTGAGCTGGCCGACGAATTGCTCAAGGTCATCAACCTGCATGACGCGTCCAACATCGCGGCAGTGATCGTCGAGCCGTTCTCCGGTTCGGCCGGCGTGATCATCCCGCCGGCCGGTTATCTGCAGCGCCTGCGCGAGATCTGCACCGCCCACAACATCCTGCTGATCTTCGACGAGGTCATCACAGGATTCGGCCGCTGCGGCGCATACACCGGCTCGGAAGCCTTTGGCGTGACGCCCGACATACTGAACATCGCCAAGCAGGTCACCAACGGCACGCAACCACTGGGCGCAGTCGTGGCCAAGAAGGAGATCTACGACACCTTCATGTCCGCCGGCGGGCCGGACTACATGCTGGAATTCGTGCACGGCTACACCTACTCCGCCCACCCGGTGGCCTGCGCCGCCGGTGTGGCCGCGCTCGACGTGCTGGTCAAGGAAGACATGATCAACCGCGTCAAGTCGCTGGCGCCGTACTTCGAACAGGCGGTGCACAGCCTCAAGGGCAGCAAACATGTCACCGACATCCGCAACTACGGCCTGGCCGCCGGCCTGACCATTGCCGCGGCGCCTGGCGAACCCGCCAAACGCCCATACCAGATCGCGATGAAATGCCTGGAAAAAGGCTTTTACGTTCGTTATGGTGGCGATACGATCCAACTGGCGCCGCCGTTCGTGATCGAAAAGGCCGAGATCGACAGCCTGATCAACGCGCTCGGCGAGTCCCTGGGCGAAGTCGACTGAAGGAGCCCACGGCAAATACCAACGCGGCATGGCCGGGCTTGTGCTGAGGCGTTTGCCGGCGCCAAATGCTGACACGACAACGTATTCGACAGCCAGCCGCCATCGCCCGACCGCCCCCGGCAAGCTTGCCAACCCTGTTTTCTGAATGGAACCTACCATGTACAACGACCCTTTCCTCCAAGCCGCACACGGCACCAGCTCCACCACGATGCCGACGATCGGCCACCTGATCGACGGCAAACTCGTCGCCGGCGGCAGCCGCTCGCAGGATGTGTTCAACCCGGCCACCGGCAAGGCAGAAAAACGCCTGCTGCTGGCCGACGCCGCCACTTTGGAAAAGGCCATCGCCTCGAGCCAGGCGGCGTATCCGGCCTGGCGCGCCACGCCGCCGCTCAAGCGCGCACGGGTGATGTCCAAGCTCAAGCAGCTGCTGGAAGAGCATGCGGAGCAGCTGTGCGCGCTGCTGACCGCTGAACACGGCAAGGTCGTCGGCGACGCGATGGGCGAGCTGCAGCGCGGCATCGAGAACGTCGAATACGCCAGTTATGCGCCGGAACTGCTCAAAGGCGAACACAGCAAGAATGTCGGCCCGTCGATCGACTCCTGGAGCGAGTTCCAGCCGCTGGGCGTGACCGCCGGCATCACGCCGTTCAACTTCCCGATCATGGTGCCGCTGTGGATGTGGCCGATGGCGGTGGTCTGCGGCAACACCTTCATCCTCAAGCCGTCCGAACGCGATCCGTCGAGCGCGCTGATGGTGGCGCAGCTGGCGCTCGACGCCGGATTGCCGCCGGGAGTGCTGAACGTGGTCAATGGCGACAAGGAGGCGGTGGACGCACTGCTGACCGACAAGCGCGTCGCCGCGGTGAGTTTTGTCGGCTCCACGCCGATCGCTGAATACGTCTACGCCACCGGCTGTGCGAACGGCAAACGCGTGCAGGCCCTGGGCGGCGCCAAGAACCATGCGGTCGTCATGCCGGACGCCGACGTGGCCAATGCGGTGAGCGCGATGATGGGTGCGGCCTACGGCTCCTGCGGCGAGCGCTGCATGGCCGTGCCGCTGATCGTGGCGGTGGGCGACGAGACCGCCGACGCGATGATCGCCGGCCTGAAGACCGAGATCGCCAAGATGAAGGTCGGCCCGGGCAAGGACGCCTCCAACGACATGGGCCCGCTGGTGACCAAACCCCATTTCGAGAAGGTCATGGGTTACGTGGAGCAGGGCGTCAAGGAAGGCGCCAAGCTGCTGGTCGACGGCCGCGGCGTCGAGGTCCCGGCCGGCCATGAGGACGGGTATTTCCTCGGCCCTTGCCTGTTCGACGACGTCAAGCCCGGCATGTCGATCTACCAGGACGAGATCTTCGGCCCGGTGCTCGGCATCGTGCGCGTCAAGACGCTGCAGGAAGCCATGGACCTGATCGACAAACACGAATACGGCAACGGCACCTGCATCTTCACCCGCGACGGCGAAGCGGCACGCTACTTCAGCGACAACATCCTGGTCGGCATGGTCGGTGTCAACGTACCGCTGCCGGTGCCGGTGGCGTACCACTCGTTCGGCGGTTGGAAACGCTCGTTGTTCGGCGACCTGCACGCCTATGGGCCGGATGCGGTGCGGTTTTATACCAAGCGCAAGACGATTACGCAGCGCTGGCCTTCGGCGGGGGTGCGGGAGGGCGCGGTGTTCAGTTTTCCGTCGAATCGGTGAGGCGACCTTGACCGATGGAAAAAATCGATCCAGCGCAGACAAGGCCGTGTTGACACACTATCGCATTGTGCAAGCTGCCGCCGCCTGGCTGGTCAGATCCGGTTGGCCAACATTCATGTCACTCGGATTGGCCATGAGCCCAGCTCTGGCCACGACCATCATGATTGAAGACCAATCGGATTATGCGGTGCTGACGATCGGAAAAAGCAGGAAGAGTGCGTCCTTGAGCGAATGGGCCGCCAACGGAAGCCGACCTGTTGGCGGCACGGGAAAAATGATCCTCGGAGGGTCCAATTCCATTCCGAGAAAGGCTGATCCAGCCGCGGCCGCCAACCCCTCGTTTGCCACTGAGAGAGCCAACCTGCTGCCCGCTTCAGAAAGCGTTTCGCAGCGCAATCTGGCGACTGATCTGACCAGCGTCAACGCCTTGTCAACGACGCTTGGTGGCCTCGCCGGCATCGCCATTAATCCCGCCACTGGAAGCCAAAGTATGCTGATGGACATCAGCCGAAATCTTGGCAATCGGTAACGCGGTGCCAACGATCTGCCGGATCTGAATCCCGCCGCTCGCGCACCGTATGTACACGACAATGTCGCTCTCCCGGTTACGGAAAACACCTGGACATCGGCGCCGCCAGCTTGGGCGAGGGTGATCGGACGATGCATCCGAAGCTGCACAAGCACAACCGACCTTCACGACTTGGGAATTCGTCCTCAGCCCGGAGTTTTGTGGCGCAATTCAGATGCATGGCCTTTGCACGCGTCGAGTGCTGGCAAGCGCCACTGTATAGACAGGTGGCACGCAGGAGTGCTTGCC
>JBFJZP010000171.1:0-6463 GCA_041622095.1 Burkholderiaceae bacterium
ACCCTGGCCGCAATCCTGGTTTCCCTGACGATCAGCGCCTGGCCGGCAATCGACAAGTATGGGCTGGGTTTCATGACCAGTACCACCTGGGACCCGGTTGCCGAAGAGTTCGGTGGCCTGGTGATGATCTACGGCACCTTGATGACCTCGTTCATCGCGTTGCTGATCGCGGTGCCGGTGAGTTTCGGCATCGCGCTGTTCCTGACAGAACTGTCCCCATCCTGGCTCAAGCGACCCCTGGGTACCGCGATCGAACTGCTGGCGGCGATTCCGTCCATCGTTTACGGCATGTGGGGCCTGCTGGTGTTCAGCCCGATCCTGTCGACCTACGTACAGCAGCCGCTGCAAGCCCTTTTCGGTGATGTGCCGGTGCTCGGCGCATTGTTTTCCGGCCCACCGGTCGGAATCGGCATTCTGTCGGCCGGCATCATCCTGGCCATCATGATCATTCCCTTCATCGCGGCCGTCATGCGCGATGTGTTCGAGGTCACGCCGACCCTGCTCAAGGAGTCCGCCTACGGCCTGGGATCGACCACCTGGGAGGTGGTCTCCAAGGTGGTTCTGCCCTATACCAAGGCCGGTGTCATCGGCGGCATCATGCTCGGGCTGGGCCGTGCAATCGGCGAGACCATGGCCGTCACCTTCGTGATCGGCAACTTCAACCAGCTCGATTCGCTGAGCCTGTTCCAGGCGGCCAACAGCATCACCTCGGCGCTGGCCAACGAATTTGCCGAAGCCGGCGCCGGTTTGCACCAGGCGGCCCTGATGTACCTGGGCCTGGTGTTGTTCTTCATCACCTTTGTCGTGCTCACCCTGTCCAAATTGCTGCTGGCCCAGCTCAAGAAGAACGAGGGGGCACGCACATGACCACCGGTGATCGCCTGCTGCGCCAGGCGGCGCTCGATGAGTTGCGCCAGTCGCGCTACGCGCGGCGCAAGCTCGTCAACCAGATCGCGTTGACGCTGTCCTTGCTGGCCATGGCCTTCGGCCTTTTCTGGCTGTTCTGGATCCTGTTCGAGACGGTGCGGCTGGGTGTCGGCGGCTTGACCATGGCCACGCTGACCGAGATGACGCCACCGCCGAACGACGCCGGCGGGCTGGCCAATGCCATGTACGGCTCGTTCCTGATGGTGCTGCTCGCCACCTTCGTCGGCACGCCGATCGGCATCCTGGCCGGCATCTACCTGGCCGAGTTCGAGAGCAAGGGCTGGCTGGCCAACACCACGCGGTTCGTCAACGACATCCTGCTGTCGGCGCCTTCGATCGTCATCGGCCTGTTCGTCTACGCGGTGATTGTTGCGCGCTTCCAGACCTTCTCCGGCTGGGCCGGTGCGATCGCGCTGGCGCTGATCGTGATTCCGGTGGTGATCCGCACGACCGAGAACATGCTGCAGCTGATTCCCTCCGCCCTGCGCGAAGCCGCTTATGCGCTGGGCGCGCCGAAGTGGAAGGTGATCCTGAGCATCACGCTCAAGGCAGCCCGGGCGGGTGTGGTCACCGGCGTCATGCTGGCGGTCGCGCGGATTGCCGGCGAGACGGCGCCACTGCTGTTCACCGCCTTGAACAACCAGTTCTGGACCTCGAGCATGAGCGAGCCGATGGCCAGCCTGCCGGTCACGATCTTCAAGTTCGCGATGAGCCCGTACGAGAACTGGCAGAAACTGGCCTGGGCCGGCGTGTTCCTGATCACCCTGGCGGTGCTCGGACTCAATATCGCTGCGCGCATCTTCACCCGGGTCAAATAGGCTCGACGCCATCACCGCAGTCGCGCCTACCCATCAAACCGAGCAAAGTCACACCATGCATATCGAAACGCCTGTCCAGGAAAAGTCGAAGATATCCGTCCGCGACCTGAACTTCTACTACGGCAAGTTCCATGCGCTCAAGGGCATCAACCTGGAAATCCCGGAGAACAAGGTGACGGCCTTCATCGGTCCGTCCGGCTGCGGCAAGTCGACATTGCTGCGGGTGTTCAACCGCATGTACGAGTTGTACCCGGAGCAAAGGGCCGAGGGCCAGATCATCCTGGACGGCGAGGACCTGCTGACGTCGAAGAAGGACGTCGCGCTGATCCGGGCCAAGGTCGGCATGGTGTTCCAGAAGCCCACGCCGTTCCCGATGTCGATCTATGACAACATTGCGTTCGGTGTGCGCCTGTTCGAGAATCTGAACTCCAGCGACATGGATGAACGTGTCGAGTGGGCCTTGCACAAGGCAGCGCTGTGGGACGAGGTCAAGGACAAGCTCAACCAGAACGGCTCCAGTCTGTCCGGCGGGCAGCAGCAGCGCCTGTGTATTGCGCGTGGCATCGCGATCAAGCCCGAGGTGTTGCTGCTCGACGAACCCTGTTCAGCGCTCGACCCGATCTCCACCGCCAAGGTCGAGGAACTGATTGCCGAACTCAAGAGCGAGTACACCGTGGTCATCGTCACGCACAACATGCAGCAGGCGGCGCGTTGCAGCGACTACACCGCCTACATGTACCTGGGCGACCTGATGGAGTTCGGCGCCACGGAGCAGATGTTCTTCAAGCCCACGCGCAAGGAGACAGAAGACTATATTACCGGCCGTTTCGGTTGAACCATTAGCCACATCAGGAGCTGCCATGAGCGACAAACACTTATCAAGCCAGTTCGACAGCGAGTTGACCGGTGTCTCGACCCGGGTCATGAAAATGGGCGGCCTGGTCGAGGCGCAGATTCGTACTGCGGTACAGGCCTTGTCGCAGTTCAGCGTCGAGCTGGCCGACCAGGTGACCGCGACCGAGTCGCAGGTCAATGCGATGGAGATCGAGATCGATCACGACCTGTCCTCGATCATCGCCCGGCGCCAGCCCACCGCGCGCGACCTGCGCCTGCTGATCGCGATCTCCAAGGCCACCGCCAACCTGGAGCGCGCCGGCGACGAGGCCGACAAGATCGCGCGCATGGTCAAGTCCATCATCGAGAGTGGTGCATCGCGTGCCTTGCCTGCGTCGGACCTGCGGGTGGCGGCCGACCTGGCGTCCTCGCTGCTGCGCAAATCGCTCGACGCGTTTGCCCGACTGGACGTGAATGTCGCGGTGACGATCCTCAAGGAGGACAACGCGATCGACCGCGAGTTCGACGGTTTCGTGCGCAAACTGATCACCTACATGATGGAAGACCCGCGCACGATCTCGCCCAGCCTGGACCTGCTGTTCCTGGCCAAGGCGATCGAGCGTATCGGCGACCACGCCAAGAACATCGCCGAGTTCACGATCTATATCGTCAAGGGCGAGGACGTGCGGCATACGCCACTGGACCAGATCGAGTCCGTCGTTCGCTGACCATCCGAGGATCGAGCCGAGATGAGAAAGCTGCCGCGCATCCTGGTGGTCGAGGATGAACCCGCCATTGCCGAGTTGATTGCGGTCAACCTGCGCCATAACGGTTTTCAGCCGATCTGGGTCGCGGACGGCGAGGGCGCACAGCGGGAGATCAACGAGGTCTTGCCTGATGCGATCCTGCTGGACTGGATGCTGCCGGGTCAGAGCGGCCTGGAGCTGGCGCGCAAATGGCGCGCCGACCCCCGCGTCAAGCCGGTCCCGATCCTGATGATCACCGCACGCGGCGACGAACCGGACAAGGTGGCCGGCCTGGATGCCGGCGCGGACGACTACATCACCAAGCCGTTCTCGACGCAGGAATTGCTGGCGCGTATCCGCGCGGTGCTGCGCCGCCGCGCACCGGAGCAGGTGGCCGACAGCGTGGCCATCGGCCGGCTGCGGCTCGATGCGGCAACCCACCGCGTCACGTTCGAGGATCGCCTGCTCAAGCTCGGTCCGACCGAATACAAGCTGCTGCACTATCTGATGAAACATGCGGAGCGGGTGCACAGCCGTGGCCAATTGCTGGACAAGGTCTGGGGTGACCATGTCTACATCGAGGAACGAACGGTCGATGTCCATGTCAAGCGCCTGCGCGAGGCGCTGGGCGACGCGGGTGCGATGGTCGAGACGGTCCGTGGTGTCGGCTACCGCCTCACCGCGATGGCCCAGCCGCAACCGAACTGAGAGGCCTGAAGGCTTCACCATTTTCTGATGCTGCGGCGCATTGCACGGCTATTCCTGTTCCTGGCGATCGGCGCTGTGCTGGGCTATGCCCTGGCGCCGGCCTCGGCGCATGCCCAGGGACTGATCGCCGGGCTGGTCGGCGCCAACACCGTCTGGTTGTTGATCGACTTGCGCAGAGGCCACAAGTTGCGCCGCTGGCTGCGCTCCGGCGACATCACCAATCCGCCCCGGATTCCCGGCTACTGGGGCGAGATCACCGACCGCGTGCGACGCCAGCTGCGCGAGCGGGATCGCAAGTTGCGCGACAGCGATGCGCGGCTGCAGGAATTCCTGTCTGCGATCCAGGCTTCGCCCAACGGCGTGGTGTTGCTCGATGCCGAGGGGCGCATCGAATGGTGTAACCAGACCGCGGCCGACCATTTCGGTTTCGATGCCCGGCGCGACGTGTTGCAGCTGATCGGCAATCTGGTCCGCGAACCGGCGTTCTCCGACTACCATGCCGCCGGCGACTATTCGAAGGATGTGGTGATGCCCGGTCCCGGCAGCAGCAGCGGCCGGCCGGTGCGCTTGTCGGTGCAACTGTTCCCGTACGGCGAAGGCCGGGCCTTGATGATGTCGCGCGACGTCACAGCCGTGGAGCAGGCCGATGCGATGCGGCGCGACTTCGTTGCCAATGTCTCGCACGAGATCCGTACCCCGCTCACGGTGCTCGGCGGCTTTGTCGAGACCATGCAGAACCTGCCGCTCGATGCGCCGGAGCGCCAGCGATACCTGGCCTTGATGTCGCAACAGGCCGAGCGCATGCAGTCGCTGGTGCGCGACCTGCTGACGCTGTCGCGCCTGGAGGGCAGCCCGCCGCCCCGCTCGGACGAATGGATCGCGGTGCGCGAATTGATCGAGCAGTGTGCGCAGGAAGGGCGTGACCTGTCGATGCTGATGAGCCAGATGGGGCACGAACTGAGCGTCGACATCACATGCGACAGCGAGGTTGCCGGCTCGCCGCTGGAATTGCACAGTGCGATGGCCAACCTGGTGAACAACGCGATCCGCTACACCCCCACCGGCGGCAAGGTGGCCTTGTGCTGGCGCCTGCTCGAAGACGGCGGCGCGGAGTTTTCTGTCACCGACACCGGACCGGGTATTGCGGCGGAACACCTGCCACGGCTGACCGAGCGGTTCTACCGTGTCGACCGCAGCCGCTCGCGCGAGAGCGGCGGTACCGGCCTGGGCCTGGCGATCGTGAAACATGTGGCCCAGCGCCACGCCGGTCGTCTGGCGATCGACAGCAAGCCCGGTCATGGTTCGCGGTTTGCGATCATCCTGCCGTCCAGCCGGGTGCGCAGCGCCCGGCGCGCGCCTTCAGGCACGTCGATTACTGCGGCTTGACGCGGCGGTACAGCAACATGTCGTCGCCCTTGCCGGAGGCGCGGCCGATGGCCGCATGCAGGGCCCAGCTTGCCGGATCCGGCGTGTGCTTGCTTTGCGCCTGCAGGTCGGCATCGGCGATCAGCCAGGGGCATTCGGCCGCCGGTCGTGCGGCTTCGACCGTCAGGCCGCCGTGGTAACGCAACGCGGCAACCTGGTCGCGTTCGATGTCGTGGCTGGCCTGCAGGCACTGCTGCGGTGCAATCAGGGTCTGCACCCGTGCCACGACCACGCTGTTGCTGCGCACGAA
Organism: Burkholderiaceae bacterium; assembly: GCA_041622095.1. GTDB lineage: Bacteria > Pseudomonadota > Gammaproteobacteria > Burkholderiales > Burkholderiaceae_C > CAISIP01. Next base: position 5,709 of record JBFJZP010000171.1, read on the forward strand.
GTCCAGCAGCGGCATCCACAAGGTCATCAGCAGCAGCCAGCACAAGGTGGCCCCACCGGCCGGCAACACCAGGCTTTTCCAGATCGCGGCCTGATGCCGGCCGACCCGCCACTTGACCAGCCAGGCCCATACCAGGGATGCGAGCAGGGCGATCAGGAACACCGGCAATGAAAAATCGGCCTGGAAATCCGGCGCCTGCTTGAAGACGTTGATCGCGGCCTGGCGCGGTACGCCGGTCTGCATTGCGAACCAGATCACCCAGATGATGATGCCGCATCCGGTGAAGAACAGCAGCGTGAACCAGTCGATCAGCGACGACACGCTGCGTTGCAGCGTCGGCAATGCGAAAGCGGCCAGCGTGGCCAGCGCCGGCAGGGCCAGTAACAGCGCACGGTCCGCCGGCTTGGTGGTCAGTGCCGAAAACACCGCGATGCCGGCAAACCACAAGGGCAGTGCCAGGTGCAGGCTGATCCGGGTGCTGAACAACTGGTAGCGCCAGCGCCAGATCGTCAGCAGCACCAGTGGCCATGCCGGCCAGGTGAACCACAGGATCAGCCGGGCCATGCTGCGCCAGTTCTTGCTGCCGGCGTCCTGTGGCAGCAGGATGCGCCAGGCCCACAGGTCCAGTGCCGATGCCAGAGCCGCCGACAACAGGGTTGCCAGCGCCAGGATGCCGGCAGCCCGCAATGCGCGACGACGGCCACCGATGGCCGGATCGGCCGCCAGCAGGTGCAGCGCGGCGGCGCCGGCTCCGA
>JBFJZP010000172.1:0-6446 GCA_041622095.1 Burkholderiaceae bacterium
CCACCTTGTAGATGCCGCCGGACTCCACCACCGTGTACCCCTGCAGCCGCAGCGCCGCGACGAACTGGCTGTATGCCAGCGCCGGTGGCTGTGGCTTGTCGCTGGACAGGTTGATGGTGCCACGCACCCGCGGGTCGACCACGACGGTACGGCCGGTGATCACGCCCATGGTGCGCGCCACCGCCTCGATCTCCGCGCCGACAAAGTTCAGCGTGATCGGCTCGCCCGGCTTTTGCGCCCAGGCGGCGCCACTGATCAGGCAGGCACACAGGCCGATCCATCCCCAGGTCGTCAACCGATCTACCCCAGCAGTCACATTCATAACGCAGCCTTATCCAAGTCCCACACACGCAAGGCCTACCGCCACAGGTCAATCGATCGCGATCTCTGACCGGCCACCCTGCCTTCGACCCACGATGTTGAGCAGATTGCCCAGCACCAGCTCCAGTTCGGGCGCAGCACTGGCCTGCCCACGGAAATTCCAGCGGGCACCGTTCCACTGCCCTTGCCCGGACAGCGTCAGGCTGCCCTCCAGCGTTTCCAGCAACAGTTGCGGCGGACCGGCCAGGCCATGACCCAGCAGCCGCAAGCGGTAACTGCCGACAGGCCGCAATGTCGACAGACCGGACGACAGGCCCAGCACATCGAGTGTTGCCGCCCCTTGCACCTGGACCCGACCCGCGGACCATTCTAATGACAAGCCCTGCGTTGTCAGGCGCAATTGACCGCGCGGCTGCACGGTATTCCAGGGTGCCCCCAGACCGGCCAGGATTTCCGCCGGCCATTGGCTTTGCGCATCGGCAATAACCATGCGTCGTGTCGCGCCCAGCAGCGCCAGATCGACGACCTGCGGTTGCATGGTGCAACATTCGGCTGCCAGCACCAGGCGCCAGGTCGGCAGGCCCGGTCGCAAGGTCCAGGACACCCGCCCGGGCAGCACCCGCGCATCGCGGCTGGCAGCACCACCGGACAAGACCAGGCGGGCGTCACCGGTCCAGACCGTGCCACGGGCTTCGACCAGTTGCACTTGCCCGCGGCTGATGCGGTCGATCGCGCCAGCCAGCCAGACCGCAGGTGCAAACACCACCGCACCGGCCACCAGCCCGAGCGCCGCGCCGGCGACCGCCCAGCGCGACTCAGCCATGCCAGGCGGGCCGGGCTGCGGCGGCAGCCGCCAACATCGTCATGGCGGCGGCAACTGCAGCACGATGCTGCCGTCCCAGCCGCCGGCGCCGTGTTGCAGGCGCGCCTGCAGGACCACCACGCGCGCCGTGGCGCGGGCCTGGACCAGCCATTGCGCCAGCAGTTCCGGCGGCGCGCCGGAGAAGGTCACCGTCGCCCGCTCGCCTGCCGGCGTCAGCTGGGCCCGGCCAGCCATGCGCTGCTGCAGCGAGGACTGCAATACCCGCAACGCGTCCTCGCGGCGCACCGACGGGCGGCCCTGCAACTCGCGCGCCTGGGCGGCGATTGCCTGCATCGATTGCAACTGCCGATCCAGCAGATCGCTCTGCGCCGGCGCAAGGCTGACGGTGCGCAATGCCGGCGCCAGGCCCAGGGCCCAGAGCAGCGCCAGCCCCACGAATGCGCCAGCCAGCAGCACCAGCACGCGTTCACGCCGGGCCAGACCGGACCAGCTGCGTTGCAAGGTGGCCATCGCGCTCATGGTGTCGCCCCCACGCGAATCTCCATCCGGTCACCGTCGATCCGAAGGCCGTATCCGGCCGCTGCCAATGCGTCGCGCATGCTGGCCTGTGCCGGCTCCGCCAGCACCAGGCCGCGCAGCGTCAACTGCCCCGGCGAGTACTCAATGGCACCGGCCTGGGTGCCGGCCGGCATGGCCGCACCCACGGCCGACAGCATCGACTCCATGTCGTCCGGCGCCAGCGCGCCGCTGGCCTGACGCAACAAGGCAAACTGGCGCTGCATCTGCAGCGGCGCGTCCACCACGGTGCGGATCTCCGGGAAGGTCTGCGTCAAGGTGTCGCGCAACTGCTGCTGCTTGCCGCGCACCGACGCGTCCAGTCGCCAGGCCCAGGCGTTGAGGCCGATCAGTTGGACCAGCAGCAAGGCCACCGCGCCCCAGCGCGCCGCACGCCAGCTCGGCGCCCGCAACAGGTGCGACAGCCGCTGGCGCCAGCGCCGGGCCATGCGCCCGCCACCGGACAGCGCCAGGTCGAACTGCGCCAGTTCCCAGTCACCCGATCCCGCGTCACACAGGCGCTGCGCAATGGCGTGCACCTGCACCGCGCCACCGAAGGTCTGCTCGGCCAGGCCGACGACCGCCGGATCGGCCCACACCGCGTCATCCGGTCGCGCCGCGCTGCGGTTGCCAAGCAACACCGATGCGCCGGCCAGCGGCAGGCTCAGCACACCATTCGACTGCACCATGACCAGCCGCGCATCCTGCGCGGTGCCGGTCACATGCCAGATGACGCCGGCTGCCGGATCGGTCTGCGGCGCGAACTCCGGCAGCACCCGGCTCACCGACCGACCGGCCTGTTCGAAGAACTCCAGCATGGCGCGCATCCAGGCCTTGTCGAAGGCCGCCACCAGCGCATCCCCGTTGGCGAGTCGCCCGGGCGCCAGCGCCAGCGCCACCTGCACCGGCTCGTCCAGCAATTGCTCCTCGAGCAAACCGTCGAGCGCCGCGCGCAGGCGACCGGATGGCACCGGCGGCAGCCGCACACTGTGCCAGGACAAGGCCGCAGCCGGCACGAGCAGCACCAGCGCATCGGCGCGTGGCAACAAGTCCAGCGCAGCGCTGCCGTGTGCCTGCACCACACCGCGCTCGCGCGAGACCACATAGTCGAACTCCGTGCCTGCCGTCGGGCGAACCATTGGCAACACGAGGATCAGGGTCGTCATGCGCGGATTGTAGTGAGCACCGGGGCCATGATTCAGCGCTCCAGCGGTGTCGCCAGGTGCGGGCCACCGGCACTGCGGGTACGCCAGACCGTGGTCACGTTCAGGCCGTTGCGTTGCACCAGCGAACGTTCGCGCACCTCGGTGTCGCGCAGCCGAAGCCGTCCCTCGACCTCGAAGAAACGCGACGCCACGCCGACCTGGCTGGGGTCGAGCGGCTGCGCGTTGGGCAGGATGCGCCCGACCTCGGACAAGGTGCGAAACGGCGTACGGTTGCGTGCATTGACCAGGTTGCGCGCATCCGACAGGTCCACCCCGTCGATCCGGGCGGCAATCACTTGCGCACTGGCAGTGTTCAGGTTGAGCTGGGTACGTGTCGGCAAGACCACCACATGCGGCTGCAAACGCTCCAGCGCCTGCGCCGACAGGCCGAGCCAGGCCAGTTCTGCCACCCGTTGCGGATACAGCGGCAACGGGCCTGTGTCATCGGCCGCAGCGGCAGCGCCGCCGCTGGCACGCAGCAGGTTGTCGACCAGCAGGTCGAGTTCGCTGCTGGCGATGCCGAGCTGCGCGAACAGTCGGGCGAAGGCCGCGCGGTCCGGCTCCGATATCTGCTTGCCGAGGACCAGGTTGGAGATGTTCAGGCGTGCCTGTGCGTCGCTGATCTGCCCGGACAGGAACGCGTCCTCGCCCAGGCTGCTGTCGCTGCGGTCCATCGCCAGGAATGTCGACAGCCGCGCCTCGCGCAGCGCGATGCTCCAGGGTTCGGCCAGGTGATCGGGCCCGCCACTGCGGGCGTCCTCGCGCAGGATCAGCCGCGACCAGTCCAGGGCCCCGACCAGGATCCACGCCGCCTGCAGGCGTTCGCGTTCACGCGCCTCGATCTCGATGCTGCGCCATTGCTGCCACAACGCGGCCGCTGCCATGGTGGCCACCAGCGCCACCGTGAGCATGGCCAGCAGCAGGGCCGCGCCGTGCTGGCGGCGCCGGCCTGCGCCGGTATCGCAGCAACGCCGCATCATGAGCCGCCCGGCCCGAGCGTCGGGCGTACCCAGTCCCGCGTCAGGCGCCCACTGACCGCCTGGCCCGACGTCAGCGACAGGCTCAGGCGCACGCCGTCGGGCAAAGGCGGCTGGGCTGCGATGCTGCCGGCACCATCGGCCGCGCTGGACAAGGGGCTGGTCCAGGCGTTGTTGCGGAAATAGACGATTTGCCAGTCGTCGGCCCGGGCGATCATCACCTCGCTCTGGCGCAAGGACTCGGTCGGATTCTGGCCCCACCACTCGGCTTGCTGCCAGGCCTCGGCCCACTGCCCGCGGCTACGCAGCACGGCGGATTGCCAGCGTGCCCACTGGCGTGTGCCATCCAGGTCACGCAAGCCCCAGGCTACGACGCGCAAGCCACCGCCTGCAGCCTCCCCCGAGGCCGGATCGGCATAAGGCCAGCGGCGCGTGACGCGCAGCACCCGGCCGTCGAAATCCAGCGCGGTCAGTCCGGGCAGCGCCGCGATCGCATCCAGGTCGGCCATCCACTGACCGAGTCCGGCCTGCAAGGCCTGCACATCGGCGCTCATGGCCCGGGTCGACGTCTGCGCACGCCCCATCGCATCGATGCCACGCCAGGCCATCACCGACAGCAGCGCCATCGCAGCCAGGGCCACCAGCAACTCGACCAGCGTGAAGCCGCGGCAGGACCGGCCGCTCACTGGAAACTCCCGACGATGGTGGTGATATGCGTCACGGTGAACGCGCCGTCGCGCACCTCGGCGTCGACGCGCCGGAAGATCGGATTGGGCGTCGCGCTGACCTGCAGGCTGCCGCTGTAGTCCCGCCCCGCATCGGTGCAGCGGAAATCGGACACGCCGATCGGCGGCAACTGGCGCGACAGCCGCATACGGATCAACTCGTTCTCGGCACAGACCTGGGCCAGCAACACGTCGGCCTGCCGCTGGGCGTTCTGGGTCAGGGCCATCGTCGCCTGCAAGCCGCTCACCAGTGCCAGCGCCACGATGCCCAGTGCCACCAGCACCTCGATCAGCGTGAAGCCGGCATGGCCGCGGCTCACGGGCTGCTTCCTGCCGCTGGCGGCCCTTGCACACTGAAGGCCCGCAAGCCGTCGGTGACGACATGGATACGCTGCCCACCCTGCGCCAGCACGATGTCCTGCGGCGCGATGACCGGTTCCGGCCCGAGCGTGATGGCGTTGCCGGCCGACACCGTCAGGCCGTCTGCAAGCCAGCGCATCACCGGCGCGAATTCGCTGGCGGACACCGCCGGCGGTTCACCGTCGACCGGCGCCGGCTGCGGCAGCCCGATGAACGCGAAACCCGTCGCATCCGCGCGCCAGTACACCGGGACACCGCTGGCGCGTGATCGGGCACGGGCAGAATCCAGCATGGCGGCCAGACGCAGGCCCTCGCGTTCGAGCTGGGTCTGGCCGACATCGCGCAAGGCCAGGCCGACACCGGCGGCGGACATCGCAATGATGGCCACCACCAGCAGCAGTTCGAGCAGGGTGAAGCCGGCCACTCCGGCTGCGGCCAGGCGCCAGGCCTTATTGCCAGGAGCCGACATCGGCGTTCTTGCCCTCGCCACCGGCCTGGCCATCGGCGCCAAAGGACAACACATCGATCTCGCCCTTGATACCCGGGTTCAGGTACTGGTAGGGCTGGCTCCAGGGATCGTTCGGCAACTTGTCCAGGTAGGGTTTCCAGTTGGGCGGTATCGGCCCTGTCGTCGGACGGGTCACCAAGGCGTTCAGTCCCTGCTCGGCGGTCGGATAGCGCTGGTTGTCCAGTCGATACAACTTGAGCGCCTGCATCAGGTTGTTGACGTCGGTGCGGGCGGCAACGGTGCGCGCATCGTCCGCACGCTCGAGCACATTGGGCACGATCAGCGCCGCCAGCACGCCGATGATGACCAGCACCACCATCAATTCGATCAGCGTGAAACCACGGCGCAAGCGCACCAGAATCGCGCCGCGCCCGACACGCACATACTTTGTCATGCAATCATTTCCATCAAGCGCACGGTCCGGTCGGACCAGCCACACGCTGGATCATAATCGGCCATGACCAAGCCTTGGCCCGCACGACTAATGGCCTTTATTCTCTGGGCGCTGACGGCCGTGTCGGCCAGCTTCTGGTTCGCGAAAGTGAGCGGCACCTCGCGCGATCCGGTGACGGCCCGCACGATAGCATCCGACACCCCGGCACCGCAAACCGCCGACCTCGCCCGTGTGTTCGGGCCGTCCGGCACCAGTTCCGCGGGCGCGACCATCAGCCCGGGCCTGCCGGCTGCCGATCCAGCCGCACGCCTGCGCCTGTTCGGCGTGGTCGCCAACCGTGCACAATCCGGCGTCGCACTGATTTCGATCGATGGCCAGCCGCCCCGCCCGTACCGGGTCGGCAGCGCACTGGAGGGTGGCTGGACCTTGCAAAAAGTCGGCAGCCGCAGTGCCACGCTGGCATCCGGTGATTCCGCGGCGGCCCCGGTGACCATCGAACTGGCCGCCTTGCCGGGTGCGGCCATCCGTGCCGGCGCCCAGCCGCCGATGCCGGCTCCGACGGCGCCCGGCACGCCGGC